>DASUAC010000339.1:0-5295 GCA_035763985.1 Jatrophihabitans sp.
CTCCGCGCGGCTAGAACACTGACTAGGGTTCATCCGCGGCGGCTGACGGTGCGCTGCAGGTTGCGCACCTTCATCCCGCCCGGCACCGGGCCCTGCGGGATCGGGGTGCGCTGGGCGCCCAGCGCGGCCAGCCTGCGTTCCAGCGCGGCCACCTGCTCCTTGCTCAGGTTGCGGGGCAGCTTGGTCACATGCGCGTTGAGCTTGCTCAGTGGCACCTGATCGGGGCCGTTGCCCACCACCACGTCATAGATCGGCGTCTCGCCGGCCAGCCGGGCCACCTTGCGCTTCTCCTGGGCCAGCAGTGGCTTGACCCGGTGCGGCGCGCCCTCGCCGACCAGCACCACGCCGGGCCGGCCGAGCAGCCGGTGCACCGCGTCCAGTTGGGAGGTGCCGGCCACCGCATCCGCCTTGCGCCAGTCACCCCGCAACTGGCCGAGCACGTACGCGGCGGCTCCCGGCTGGCCCTCGGCCTGTTGGTACGCCGAGGCCTGGGCGCGCCGGGAGAAGACGAACATGGCGGCGAGCCCCGCGAACAGCACCCCCGGGATGATCGGCAGCCAGAGACTGCCGGTCAGCAACCACCCCAGTACGTAGAACACCGCAAAAATGCCAACCGCGGTGATTACCAGATAAGGGATCAGCCGGTTGTCGGCCTGCCGGGTCATGGTGAAGGCCTGCCGCATCTGGGCGAAGGTCTCCCGGCGGCGCTGGCGACGCGCCGCACGCTGGAGTTTTTTCTCCGCTTTGGTAAGTTTTGCCGACCGACTGCCGGCCTTGCCGGTACCCCTGGAACGTGCCATGCAATAAGGATAGGCGGCGGCCAAGAAGGTGATTTACTTACGCCAAGGTAACGCGCTACAGTTATCTCAGTGTTAGGTTCCGGAACCGGCAGGTACCAGTGCGGACGTTGAACTCGCGGTACGCGAACTCCGCGGCAGCAGTCTTGATGCTGGCCGCGCTGTTGGCGTCCCTGGCGCTGCTGATCCGCCCGGCGGGCGGTGCCGGTGCCGCGACGACGCTGTCCGATGTGTCGGTTTCGGTGCGATACGGTTGTGGCGCCGGTACCCAGGACAACTTCGTCGAGGTGACCCTGACCCCTGGTGCGCAGGTCCTGGACGCCGCCAATCCGCAACTGGTGCAGGTGGGGCTGGCGGTCAACCCGGCCGACGACGACCTGTATCCCGAGGGCGGCCCGAGCCTGGTTTCACTGCAATCCGGCATCACGGTGGTGCGGCTGGCCGGGCCGGTGACCAGCCATCAGCATGTCTTCCTGCGTGATTACGAGCGGACCGCGCATCGCAACTTCGACCTGCCGGCGAGCTGCGAGAACATCCAGCCCACCTGGTTCGGACTGGCGGATCCGGACGTCTACGGCAACCACCAGGTGACCTGCTCGGCGAACTCGGCCAGCATGAACCTCACCCTGAAGAACAACAACGACACGGCCGTCGGCTACACGGTGCTGCTGGTACGCAAGGACGGGCAGCTCTCCGGCGTGCAGAACCAGGGCATCGCGGTGGTGCTCGCGGGGCAGAGCAAGCAGTCGGTGACGGTGACCCAGCCGCCCACCAACGCCACGATCTACCAGTACCAGGTACGGGTGATCGCGCCGGACGGTCAGGTCACCGACGTTGCGGACGTGACCATGCACTGCGACTCCGGGCAGCCCGGCCCGCATCCGTCGGTCACGCCGACCCCGGTGCGGCCGTCCCACAGCCCGAGCAACAAGCCCAGCAGTACGCCGTCGAGCAGCCACTCACCGACCAGCACGCCGTCGCACAGCCGGCCGCGGCCGTCGGTGACCCCGTCACACAGCTCGGCTCCCAGCCACACCTATCCGCCCAGTGGCGGCTCCGGGGGACCGACCGGTGGCAGCACCGGGGGGGCCGGCGGCGTGCCGGGCCCGGTCAGCCAGACCAGCGCCAGCGGCCCGGTGCTCGGCGACGCCAGCTCGACCAGCCAACCGGCCTCGGCGCCGCAGCCGCTGCCCACGCCGAGCAAGAAGGCCATCGTGGAGGCCAGCCGGGTCAGCACGGTCTTCGTCAATCCCGGCTTCACCGGCGCGGCGGGGCTGGTCCTGCTCTGCTTCGCCGGCGCGATGGCCGCGCTGCTGGCGGCGAACCACGCCAGCGCCCGGCGTCGCTGAGAACGTCCGGCGGTCGTCCCGTCAACTGATCGGCAGTCCCGCGGGCTCGTGACCCGCCATGGGTCTGGCGTTCGCCGGTCTCGGCTCGTACCCGTCAACTCTCGCTTACGGGTTGGCGTGCGGACCGCTATAGGCTCGTGTGCCGCCCGCTCCCGGATCGGGCGGCCCTGGCGTCCGGACCGGTCTCGGCTCGTACGGGTCAGCTTGGCAGGGTGCTGAGCCGACGTGCCTCCAGGGCCTGCTGGTAGAGCCGGCCGGCTCGGTAGGACGAGCGCACCAATGGTCCGCTGAGCACGCCGGCGAAGCCGATCTCCTCGGCCTCCTCGCGCAGCTCCACGAACTCCTCCGGCTTGACCCAGCGGGCGATCGGGTGGTGCCGCTTGGACGGCCGCAGGTACTGGGTGATGGTGACCAGCTCACACCCGGCGTCGTAGAGGTCCTGCAACGCCTGGGAGATCTCGGCGCGTTCCTCGCCCATCCCGAGGATCAGGTTGGACTTGGTGACCAGGCCGGCGGCTCGAGCGGCCGAGATCACGCCGAGCGAGCGGCGGTACTCGAATGCCGGCCGGATCCGCTTGAACACCCGGGGCACCGTCTCGACGTTGTGCGCGAGCACCTCCGGCCCGGATCCGAAGACCTCGGCCAGTTGGTCCGGCTGAGCGTTGAAGTCCGGGATGAGCAGCTCCACCCCGACGTCCTGGCCCAGCGCGTGGATCTGGCGGACGGTCTCGGCATACAGCCAGGCGCCGCCGTCCGGCAGATCGTCCCGGGCGACCCCGGTCACGGTGGCATAGCGCAGGCCCATCTGGCGCACGCTGTCGGCGACCCGGCGTGGCTCGTCCCGGTCCAGCGCTGCGGGCTTGCCGGTGTCGATCTGGCAGAAGTCGCAGCGCCGGGTGCACTGGTCGCCGCCGATCAGGAAGGTGGCTTCCCGGTCCTCCCAGCATTCGTAGATGTTCGGGCAGCCCGCCTCCTGGCACACGGTGTGCAGGCCCTCGCGCCGCACCAGTTGGTGCAGTTCGGTGTACTGCGGACCCATCACCGCGCGGGTCTTGATCCAGGCCGGCTTGCGCTCGATCGGCGTCTCGGCGTTGCGGGCCTCGATCCGGAGCAGCCTGCGCTCGGGCTTGCCGGACAGCTGCGCGCTCTCGTCCACCGGCTTGGCGATCTCGGTCATACGGTCACCGGCTCCAGTG
This sequence comes from Jatrophihabitans sp., assembly GCA_035763985.1. Classification (GTDB taxonomy): domain Bacteria; phylum Actinomycetota; class Actinomycetes; order Mycobacteriales; family Jatrophihabitantaceae; genus Jatrophihabitans_A. The sequence continues at coordinate 3,343 of DASUAC010000339.1, forward strand.
CCTGGGTGCCGGTCAGGGCAGGCAGCTGCCTCTCCACGACCGGCAACACCTCGGCGACGGTGACCTCCCGGCCGAGTTCGGCGGTCAGCGAGGTGACGCCGGCGTCGGCGATGCCGCAGGGCACGATCCGGTCGAACCAGCTCAGATCCGGATTGCAGTTCAAGGCAAAGCCGTGCAGCGTGACCCGCTGGGCCACCCGAACCCCGATCGCGGCCACCTTGCGGGCCGGGCCTCGCTCGTCGGCAGCCACCCAGACCCCGCTGCGGCCTGGGACCTGGCCGGTGGGCAGCCCGAGTTCGGCGCAAATGTCGATGAGCACCCGCTCCATCCGCCGCACGTAGGCCACTACGTCCATGGGATCGGGTAGCTGCAGGATCGGATAGCCGACCAGCTGCCCCGGACCGTGCCAGGTGATCTTGCCGCCGCGATCGACATCGATCACCGGCGTGCCGTCGGCCGGCCGTTCGAGCGCCTCGGTCCGCCGTCCCGCGGTGAACACCGGTGGGTGCTCCAGCAGCAACGCGGTGTCCGGGATCTCACCGGCGACCCGTTGCTCGTGCAACCGGCGTTGCCACTGCCAGGCCTGCTGATACTCGACCAGGCCGGCCCGGACGATGCGGAGATCTGTGTTGCTCACCGATCCACAATATCCGCGCCGTCCGACAAGATGCGTATCCCGGGCCAGCCCACGGCCGCAGCGGTGGACCGAGCAGCGGCAGCCATACTGAAACGCCGATGAATATGAGATGTCAGAGGCCTCTGCCATGGTGTTAGGTGTTCTTACCCGCTGGCTTGCTGCCGGCTCGTCGAGACAGGAGCCAACCGCCATGACGGAGGTGGAAACCACCCGCGCCCAACAGCCGCCCCCGGAGTCCCGGCAGCGCCGACTGCCCCGCGGATTCGCGGTGTTCGCCATCCTCGCGCTCGCAATCGTCGCGTTCCTGGTCGGCGGTGCCGGCGGCAGCTACCAGGGCAAGCTGGCGGACGTACAGAAGAACGAGAACTCCGATTACCTGCCTGGCTCGGCGGAATCGACCAAGGTGGCCAGCGAGTCAACCGCCTTCCTGAAGATCGAGTCGATACCGGGCTTTAGCGTTTGCTCCCGGCAGTCCGGACTTACCGCTGACGACAAGGCGGCGGTGACCAGGGCCTTCGACGCGATCAAGGCGCTGCCCGGACTGGATGTGGCGGCCATGACGCCACCGGAGTTCTCCACCGACGGAACATCAGCCGCCCTCTACGCCCCGCTGATCGCCAAGCAGAACGGCGTGGCACTGAAGGGTCCGGAACTCGCCGACAACGAGAAGCGGATCATCGCCACGGCGAAGGACCAGGCGCCGGCTGGCTTGACGGTGCTGCCAGCCGGCTCGGGTGGCCTGATCGTCGCCTTCATCGACGCGTTCTCCGGCATCGACGGGGCACTGCTGGGTGCGGCGTTGCTGGTGGTGATCGCGATCCTGCTGGTGGTCTACCGGTCGCCGGTGCTGTGGATCTTTCCGCTGCTGTCGGCGCTCCTCGCGCTGGGCATGTCGTCGCTGGTGATCTATGAGCTGGCCAAGCACAAGGTGCTGACCCTGACCGGGCAGAGTCAGGGCATCCTGTTCGTGCTCATCCTCGGCGCCGGCACCGACTACGCGCTGCTGTTGATCTCTCGATATCGAGAGGAGTTGCACGAGTATCCCAACCGGTTCGACGCGATGATCAAGGCCTGGCGGGAATCGGCGCCGGCAATCGTGGCGTCCGCGGTCACGGTGATCGTCGGCCTGCTCTGCCTCAGCTTCTCCGAACTGAACTCCAACAAGAGCCTCGGCCCGGTCGCCGCCATCGGCATCGCCTGCACCCTGCTGGTGATGATGACGTTCCTGCCGGTGGCGTTGTCGGTGATCGGCGGCCGCTGGGTGTTCTGGCCACGCCGCCCCCGGATGGATCACGCCACCGACCTGGCCACCCATG
>DASUAC010000340.1:0-10054 GCA_035763985.1 Jatrophihabitans sp.
CGTCCCGGCGAGCCGACTTGAGCACGCGCCGGTGTCCGGTCACCGTATCGACGGCCAGTTCGACCGCCCCGCGCGGTGCCTGGTGCAGCAGCGCCTCGACCCGGTAGCGACCGCCGAGCAGCGGCGCGGAACCGGCAGCCGGTGCACCGAACGGGTCCCGTGCCCAGGCCGGCGCGGCGTACGGGCAGGCCCGCAGGTCGGCCTCCAGCGTCCCGTCCGGGGCGGCGATGGCCGGGACCAGCCGGCCGAGCGGCGTTTGCAGATACCGGGGACGGAACGAGCCGTAGCGGTAGTGCACCAGGCTGCCCGGCCGGAGCGGCCGGTCGCTGGGGACGGCGGGGCCGCGCAGCCCGGCGGTGGCATCGTCGAGCGCCTTGGCCAGCCGCACCGCCTGCTCGTCGTCGGCCGGGTAGACCGTGACGAACTTGCCCACCTGCGCCAGCGGTGCGTCGTTGCTGTTCAGCCGGCGCAGCTGCTCGACGGACGCGGCCACCTTGAACCGCACCGGATCGCGGACGAGCGTGGGAAGCACCGCCCGCAGCACGGCCTCGGCTGCCGGGACGGTCGCCGACACGTGCAGCTTCCAGCCCTGCGCCGGACCGGGCCGGGCCGGCTCCACCCGCAGCCAGCAGTCGTCGCGCACCACCTGGACCGAGCCGGTGGGACGGCCCGAGACCGCGGCGCGCACCAGCTGCTCGATCATGGCTTCTGGCCGACCAGCCCGAGCTTGATGGCGTTGGCCACCGCCTGGGTGCGGTGGGTGGCGCCGAGCCGCTTCGTCGCGCGTTCGATGGAGTGGTTGACCGCCGCCATGGTCATGCCGGTGATCCGGGCGATCTCCTTGCTGCTGTACCCGTTGGCCAGCAGGTCCAGGGTGCGCAGCTGTGCCTGGGTGAGCAGGGTGCCGGCGACCGCCTTGGCATCGGACTCCGACTGCGGGTTGGCCAGGTAGTCCAGCAGCGGCGGATGCACCGCGACGCCGCCGCTGCGCATCTGCTCGAGCGCGGCCTGCAACTCCGCGGCCGGCACCGACGTGTCGAAGAAACCGCGCGCCCCGTATCGGCATGCGGTCGCCACATGCGTGTAGTCACCGGTGCGAAAGAGCGCCAGCGTACGGGTATGCGGATGTTGGCTTATCAGCCGCGAGGTCTCCTCCGGCCCGGCGTCCGGCAACGCCGGGCCGAACAGCACTATGCACAGTGCCGGGCTGTATCGGGACAGGGCCTGGTGCGCCTCGCGGATGGTTCCCACCGCATCGACCACGGAAAACGTGCGCGAAAGCAACGCGACGATACCTGAGCGGACGAGTGATTCGGCGGCGACCACCAATAGGGTGCGCGAGGCGTCGGGCACGTTTCCTCCCGAAGGAGCTCGGTTAACGCTGCGGCAAATTCGTTCAGGCAGCCCGGACTCGGCGCACGAGATACGAATGCGCACGGGTCAGCGGCTGTGCGAGCTGCGGGAGAACCTCCTCGTCGTCCTCCGACACGGAGGGGTAGGTGACCGGCGGCGGGAGCGACCGGCATTGCTGGGGGTGACTGCTGATACTGCTGTGAGATGACTACCTGAAATGACCGGCAGCGGGTGGCCTTATACGACGGACTGGCAACCGGATGACGGAGAACAGCCCCATGGAGAGAGCATCGGGGGAAGGCAGCAACCTTATTTGTTAAGGTACCCGGCAGGTTTGCCCTGCCGCAACGCCAAGACTGCACAACGTCGCCCGGTTGCGGTGCAAGGCCGGGTCGACGGCGCCGGCCATCGGCTCGACGGCCAGGCCGCCGCCGAGGAAGGCGTTGATCGTGGCGATCGACCGGCGCGGCTGGTGCACCAACTCGGCGTAGTCGAGTTCGAGCAGCTCGGCATCGGGGTTGCCGGCTGCCCAGGTACGGACCTGCAGCCACGACCGGGTGATCGCTCTGGCGAGTGCCTCGTCGCTGCCGGCTGCCGCCGGGACGCCCGCCCGGGCCAGCATCCGGCGCTGCGATTCGACGATCTCGGCCACCTCCCGCCGGACCAGCAACACCCGGTAGCGCAGGCCGGCCGGCAACCGCAGGACCAGCGGAGCGACGATCTTCACCGCGGTATCGGCCATTGCCGCCAGCTCATCGCGCGAGAGCCGGCCGCTGCCGAGGCCCTTCACGGCTTCGTGCTCGAAGTAGCCACGCGGGTTGCTCTCGTCCGGTCGCCGCACCCCGTCGGTCGTCACCGGCATGCCGCCCCGGGCCAGCAACTGCATCAGCAGCGAGGTCCCGGAGCGCGGCACCCCGGTGACGACGGTGAGCGGCCCGGCGGCAACGCCACCGCCCACCGGGCTCATACCTGGACCGGCAGGGTGCGCAGGCCGCGGAAGTTGAAGTGTTCCCGCCACCGGAACGGCTCGGTGCCCAGCCGGATCCCGGGGAAGCGCTCCAGCACCAGGCGGATCGCGGTGCCGGTCTGGGTGCAGGCCAGCGCCGCGCCCAGGCAGGCGTGCGGACCGCCGCCGAACGTGGTGTGCTTGGACGCGTCCGGCCGGCCGATATCGAGCCGATCGGGATTCGGGAATCGCGCCGGATCGCGGTTTGCCGCGCCGAGGCCGAGTATCACCCGTTGACCGCGGCGGATTTGTTGGCCGTGCAATTCGATATCCTCCCGGGCCACCCGGTCATGGCGCATCACCGGGGATTCGAACCGGAGGAATTCCGAAACCGCATTGTCGATGAGGCTGGGATCGAGCCGCAAACGATCGAGTTGATCGCGATGCAGCAGCAGCGACAGCATGCCGCTACCGATCAGGTTCACGGTGGAATCGTGGCCGGCGAACAACAGCATCAAGCAGGTGCTGAGCAGTTGCTCGTCATTGAGCATCTCGTTGTTCTGCTGCGCCCGGATGAGATTGCCGAGAATATTGTCCCGCGGATTCCGGCGATTCTCGTCGACCACCACCTGCAGGTATTCGGTCATCTCCTGCACGCTTCTCTTCATGTTTTCGAGCACTTCCACCCGGGCCGGCCCGATCTCGAAGAAACGCGAGATGTGGTGTGACCAGTCGCTGAGCAATGCCCGGCCGTCCTCCGGGACGCCGAACATCTCCGCGATTACCCGGACCGGCAATGGCCGGGCATATTGGCTGATGAAATCCAGCTCACCGCCGCCGGTCGGGAATTGATCGAGCAGTTCGTTGGCGATCTCGTAGATCCGCGGGCTCATCTTCTGCATGGCGCGCGGGGTGAAGCCCTGGCTCAGCAGCACCCGGAGCCGGTGGTGCTCCGGGTCGTCGAGGTTCAGCACCCACAGCGACAGGAAACGGTCGATCGGCGCCATCGCCAGCCGCAACTCCGGGGTGAGCTGGGCCGTGCCGACCTCGCGCCGCATCGCGTTGGACAGCCGCGGGTCCCGCAGCGCGGCCACCACGTCGTCGTGGGAGGTGAGCACCCAGGCCTTGAGCACCGAGCTGTAGTGCACCGGCTCGGCGTAGCGGAGCATGTGATAGATCGGGTGCGGATCCTGGAAGATCTGCGGCGTGACCAGCCCGTACGGGTCGTAGTCGTCGAGGTTCAATCCTCGCAGGTGCTGCACTTGGGTTGTCATGACTGCCTTCCTTTCACGACCTGGACGAAACGTGGTGGGGCGCTGCCGCGGCGGACGGCAGCCGTTGGATCTGCTCGACCAGCCGCGCCTCCCCGGCCGAGGCCGACCGGAGCCACTCGGCAGCCCAGTCGAGGCAGCCCAGCTCCGGCCGATGCAGGCTCTTGACCAGCAGATCCCGGGCTCTTTCCAGCGCATGCAGGGTCTGCCGGTAGTCGGCGGCGGCCGTACGCAACCGGGGGTCGGACCGCCAGTGGGCGACCGCCTGCACGAACACCCGCAGGAACACCCGGCTGCTCAACTCCGCCCGCAGCAGCAGGCTCGCCTGCCTGGCCCAGTCGAACCGGGCCGCCGGATCGCCGTGCCCGGCCCGCCGGCACTCCTCCGCCAGCGTCAGCAACGCCGCGAGGCCGTACTGCCCACGGGCATCGCAGCCGGACGTGACGGCCTCCGCGGACAGCTCGCGCAGGAACTCGGCACCCCAGCCGGCCGGTTCGGCAACCGGGGTGGGCGTGTATTGCACGCTGAACCAGGCACCCGCGGTCGGACGGCCGGCGAAGACCGGTTCCCGGACCGGATCGAGCGGCACGTCGGAGTAGCGGGCCCGCTGCAGCTCCGGCCACGGCACCGGCCCGCGGTAGACCGGATCCCAGCCGTCGTCGACCTCCACCTGGTCCGGCCCCGGCCCCGGCCGGACCAGCAGCGTGCGGGCGCTGTGCACCCGGCCGAACGCCGGGCGATGCCGCAGGTAGAAGCAGTCGACGGCGACCACCGCCGCGGCGCCGCCGGCCAGGTGATCGGCCAGTGCGTACTGCTCGTCGCCGGTGTGCTCCACGATGCGCAACCCGGTCCGGCGGGCGACGGTGGCCGGATAGTCCTGCGGGCCGAACGGCAGGCTGTACTCGGTCAACGCCTCGCGCAGGGCGGGGCAGGGCAGGCCGAAGGACCACCGGCTGCCGAGCAGCAGCGCGGCCGAGCGGGGCGCGCCGGCGGCGACCAGCGCGTACAGGTTGCGGAACACGCTGGACACCGTGGCGGGCCGGGGCGGGCGGTCATCCGGCATGAGCCACCGCCCCGTGGAGCAGCGTCACCGCGAGCAGGTGGAACAGCGGATTGGTGTCCAGCCGCAGCCGTACCGGCTCGACCGGGGTAGGCAGCCGGCCCAGCCAGCTGAGCACCGCCGGCCGGAACGCGGCGATCTCGTAGCCGCCGGGATAGTGCAGATGGCTGCAGCGGAACGCCACCTCGACGGCCGGATCGCCGGACGGATCCTGCCGGGCAGTCGGATCCTGCCGGGCAGTCGGATCCTGCCGGGCCGCGGCGTGGCCGGGTGGTGGCTCCTGCCGGCTCGACGGTTCGGCCAGCCAGCCCGGCACGGTGGCGACCACCCGGACGGCCGTCCGGTTTCGTCCCAGCACGGTGAGGATGGCCTGCTGCTCCCCCATCTCGCCGAAGCACAGCAGGGCGATCGCCTCGACCGGCGCCCGTCCCGGCAATGGCAGCGACTGGCCCACCGCCTCGACGTGGTCGGGCCCGTCGCCCTTGTCCGGCAGCATGAACGGGACACCGGCGACCTGCAGGATCCGGCCGAACGGCACCTCCTCGGCGGGCAGCGAGTTGCCCCAGGCGTTGACCGCGCCGGCCCGCCGGTTGCGGTCGTAGGTGGCCGCCGTGGCATTGCACGCCCCGTTGAGGTCGAGCATGGTGTAGGCACTCACCAGATCCACCGCGCTCACCCCGCCAGCGCCTGCAGTCGTTCGGCGAGCAGCACCCAGGGTGCGAAGCCGTAGCGGTCCTCGGCGAACGGGCTGCTGACCACCGCGACCTGCACCCCGCTGAGCGCGCCGCGGCAGGTCGCCAGCACCCGTTCCGGATCCAGCCGCAGCACCAGGTCGGTCAGGCTGGCCAGCCGATCCGCGCCGGCGCACAACGCCACCCTGGCCAGCCATCGTCCGCTGGCCACGCTCGAGCTCACCGGCACCAGTTCCTCGATGACCACGGCACGTTCGGGAACCTCGGAGGACATCCCGCAGCTGACCAGGACGCTGGCCAGGGTGTCCTCGACCAGCGACCCGGCCGGCCGCGACCACAGCTCCGGCCGGAACAGCGCGCGCAGCCGGCACGAATCCGGCGGCAGGCCGGCCGGCTGCCGCCTACCTGCCAGCAGATCCAGCGGCGAGGTGTGCGGCGGGTACGGCGAGGCGGTGTCCCGGGACAGCACCGGCCCGATGCCGGTCCAGCGCTCGGCGGTCTCGGCGGCCCGGGCGTTTCCGTCGAGGTGCAGTACCAGTGCCAGCAGCGCGGCCGGTGCCAGCACCGCGGGCAGCCCGTCCGGCAGGCCGCCCGGCTCCACCGTGCCGGTCCACAACCGCAGGCTCAGGTCGTACCCCTTGCTGGGCACGCCGTGGCTGAGCACCATCCCGCGGCAGCTGCTGATGATGTAGTGGACCGTGCGGCTGGCCAGCACCTCGTCGTCGCGGTGGACCGCCTGCTCGACCGCGCCGGTCTCGATGACCAGGTACGGCAGCAGCACGCCGGGCAACCGGTTCGTCATCGCCAGCAGCTCACGGTCGGCGAGCTCGGTCAGCCGGTCGAGGTCGAACTGCCCCGGCAGCAGCCGGACCGGTGTCGCCGGCCACGGCGTCTCGACGAGCACCCCCACGTCGGAGGCCTCGGCACCGGCCTGCCCGGTGAGCCGCACCTTGCCGACCTGCTGGCGTAGCCGGGTGCTCATACCAGCACCCGCAACCCGGACAGTTCGATCGACGGCGCCGCGGTGCCGACGTCGAACAGCAGCTGACCGGCCTTGCCGCACAGGCCGCTGTAATGGAACCTCGGGTTGTCGGCGACGCCGGTGACCCGCAGCAGCAGTTCCAGGCTCTCGCTGAGCCGGCCGCCGACGACGTACCGGCCGGTCAGCCGTCCCTGGTCGATCCGCTCGGCCAGCACCAGGTCCGCCTCGAAGCGGGCGCCGTCATTGACGCCGTGCGCCAGCCGGCGGACGTACAGCCCGCGGTAGGTGCGGTCGATGAGTTCGGCCTCGGTGGCGGTGCCCGCCTGCACGACGAGGTTGGAGGTGCGGGGCAGCGGAAGGTCCCAGGCGCCGGCCGAGCGGCCGTTGCCGGTCGGCAGGGTGCCGTGCGCCACGGCCGAGGCGGCGCTGTGCAGCCAGGCGGTCTGCCGTCCGTCGGTGACCACGGCCATCGGCCCGAGTGCCCGGACGTTGTCGTCGTCGAGGTCGTAGTGGGCCGGTCCCGACTCGGCGGTGGGATCGTCGAAGGCGGTGATCTGCTCGGCCGCGATCCGCTGCCCGGTCGAGGGCCGGGCCGTGCCCTGCGGCGGGGTCTCGACCTGGTGGGCGACCGTCTCGTGGACGACCACCGCGGCCGCCGGCGGCGCGAGCACCGCCGGCTCGTACCCGGGTGTGACCGGAGCCGCGCCGCTCATCGCCCGGGCGAGCAGCTCGAGCTCGCCGGGTGCCGATCCGCTCAGCCAGTCCAGCCCGTTGCCCCGGCCGCTCCAGCCGAGCGGGACGGCCGGCAGCCGGTCGACCGGCCGGAACCATCCGGTCGCCGACCAGACCGTGTGACTGCGCGGCGAGGCGTGCGCCAGCGACGACACGGTCAGCCGCTCACTGCGCAGCTGCGAGTAGCGCAGCGAGATCCGGCCGCGCCAGCTCGCATGCAGACCCGACAGTGCCTGCTCGAGCTGCTCGATCCCCTGCTCGGCGGGTGGTGGCGCGGGCGGTGCCGGCCACCGGCCGGGCGGTGGGCCGGTGAACCGGTGGGTGGTGCCGAGCGCGGTCCGGATGCATCCCCGCTCGCCGAGCGCGGCGTAGCCACCCGGCCGCCGTGAGCCGGCCGGCCGGTCGATCCAGTAATGCCGGCTGGTCTCCAGGTAACAGACATCTGCGGGGCTGCCCGTCACGTCGATGCCCTCATGTCGATGCCCGTCACGTCGCTGCCCTCATGTCGATGCCCTCATGTCGAGGTGCTCAGGCCGAGGTGCTCAGGCCGAGGCCGGCACCGGCACCGGCACCAGGCGCTCGGCATCGGCGGGCCGGGTGTCGAGCGGCTCGGTACCGAGTGGCTGGGCACCGACCGGCTGGGAACCGCTGCCGGCGACGGCGTCCGGCTCGACCAGCCGGCCGCCGTCGACCACGGTCTCGGCGGGCAGCCGCCGGCCGAGGAACCGGGTGGCCATCGACCGGCCGTACGCGCCGGCGTTGTGGAACACCAACGTGTCCCCCGGCCGCGGCACCGGCAGCTCGATGCCGCGGGCCAGGAAGTCCTGCGAGTACGTGGTGTTGCCGCACACGAATACCGGAAGCCGGCCGGTCTCGGCGGTGCCGGTCACCAGCTCGCACGGGTGCCTGGCCCGGTCGGGGTAGATCAACGGCCGTGGGAACTCCGCGACCGAACCGTTCGAGCCGACGAAGACCCGGTCCGGCCGGTGCTTGACGTCGATCACCTTGACGAAGTAGTACCCGCAGTCGGCAGCCAGGTAGCGACCGGGCTCGATGTAGAGCTCCACCGGCCGGCCGGTGCGCTGCCGGTGGGCGGTGAGGACCCGCTCGGCTCCGCGCTCGTACGCGGCCAGCTCGAACTCGGGGGCGGCCAGCTCGTCCGGCACGCCGAATCCACCGCCGACATCGAGGTAACGCAGATCCGGCACCTGGTCGGCCACCCGGGACAGTAGTTCCAGCCCGCGCAGCAGGACGGCCGGGCGCATCACGTCGGTGCCGAAGTAGGAATGGATGCCGGCGATGCGCACCCCGATGTCCGCGGCCAGCCGCACCGCAACCGGGATCTCCTGTTCCAGCAAGCCGAACCGGTAGGACGGGTCGAGCCGCAGCTCGGTCCGGTCCAGCGCGCTGCCCACGTTGACCCGCATGCCGACCTCCACCGGCCCGGAACCGGCCGGCTGCCGGCCGAGCACGTCGCCGAGTGCGGTGAGCTGACCGAGCGAGTCGAGCACCAGGTGCACGCCCGAACGCAGGCAGTGGGCCAGCTCCTCGGCGGCCATGTTGCTGGCGGCATAGACGATCCGCTCCGGCGGGAACCCCAGCTGCCGGGCCAGCTCCAGGTGGTAGCCCGAGTTGACGAAGACGCCCAGCCCGGCCTCCCGCACGCAGTTCAGCACGGCCGGATGATCGTTGGCCATGGTGGCGAAGTAGACCCGCTTCGGGCCCACCCGCAGGCCGGCCACGCCGCGGCAGCGCCGGCGCAGCAGATCCAGGTCGTAGACGTACCCGCTGGTGGCTGATTCGATTCCGATCCGCCGGACGGTCGGGGTCATCGAGCTCATCGTGGCTGTCCCTTCGCTGTGCCGGTGGGTTCGAGTTCCAGCACCGGCAGCTCGACCCGCGGCTCGGACTGGACGTGTTCGCGGAACAGTTCCTCCCGGCGCTGCACGCTGCGGCGCAGGAAGTCGGTCATGCCGCATTCGTCGAACGTCCGGTGGTAGGAGTAGGAGCTCGACGGGCACCGCCCGGTGCAGAAGTACTTGTCCGCGTTGATCGGGCAGTTCTCGCATGCCTTGGCGAAGTTGCGCCAGGTGATGCGGCGGATCTCCCAGTCGTCCTGCCAGACGTCGGCGAAGGCCCGGCGCTGGATGTTGCCGCCGCAGAGCACGCGGTTGCCGGAGCAGGTGGTGCACGGGTAGACGTCGCCGGACGAGTCGACGTAGCACAACCCGCGCCCGCTCATGCACCGCCTGGTCGCGAACACCATGGTGAGCAGGAAGTTGAAGACCTTGCCGGTGCACAGCCCCAGCTGCTGGTCTTTGACCCGTTCCCACTGCTCCTCGGCGAGCCAGAACCGGGCGGCGGTCTCCACGTCGGCCGTGGTGTTGGCCAGCTCGCGGTAGAGATTGCCCCGTCCCATCGGTACGAACGGCACGCTGCGCAGGCTGACGTCGTTGTCGGCCGCCCAGGAGATGATGTGCTCCAGCCGGTCCACGTTGTCGTGGGTGGTGGTCGTCATGATGCTGGTGTTGAAGCCGCGATCGCGAATGGCCAGGATCCGCCGGGTGGCGAACTCGAAGTCGCTCTCCCGGCTCCGGCCCTGGCCGTGCACCTCGTCGATGCTGACGCTGATGATCACGTCGTCGGTGGGCAGCCGGGCCAGCAGCCGGTCGGTCACCGGCATCCCGTTCGTCGCGATGCCGACGGTGAAACCGAGTTCGTGGGCATGCCGCACGATCGGGACGAAGTCACGGTGGATGGTGGGCTCGCCGCCGGTGATCACCACCGAGAACACCCCCAGCTCGGCCCACTCGTCGAGCAGCCCCATGATCCGCTCGGTGGTCAGCTCGCTGCGCCGCGCCAGCCCGCCCTCGACGAAGCAGTGCGGGCAGCGCAGGTTGCACTTGCGGGTGATCTCGATCCAGCCGAGCAGCGGCGCGGCGAAGTGGAAGTCGGTGGGGACGTCCAGGCTCGGCAGCAGGTGCGGCCGGCATTCGTCGAAGGTCCGGCCGGCCGCGA
>DASUAC010000341.1:0-6640 GCA_035763985.1 Jatrophihabitans sp.
GTGTGCCCGACGGCTGACCGGCACCTCGGCCGGGTTGCTGCTGGACGGCCTGCTGGCGCTCGGCGCCCTGCTGGCGATCCTCGGCTGGTACGGCGTGCTGCGGCATCATGCGCCGCTCGCCATCCCCGGCCAGGGGTTGTACCGGGCGGCCAGCACGCTGACCTACCCCAACGCGACCGGCGTGCTGCTGGCGATGCTCGCGCTGATCGGCATTGCGCTGCCGGCCGGCCGCCAGCCGGGACGCCGTGCGCTGCTGACCATCGTGCTGATCGGCCTGGCGGCCACGCTGAGCCGCGGCGCGGTGCTGGCCTTCGCGGCCGGGTTGCTGGTGCTGGCCACCGGACTGCCCGGGCTGGTCGCGGGGCTGGGTCCGCGCCGGGTGCTGACCACACTGGCCTGGCCGCTGACCGGCGCCGCCCTCGGCACCGTGACGCTGCTGCCGTCGATGCCGGTCACCGCGTCCGGCAACCCGGCGCTGGCCGTCGGCGGACTGCTGCTCGGCGTGGCCGTCGGCAGCATGCGCCGGCCGGTGCGTTGGGCCTACGGCGCGCTGGCCGGCGGCGTACTCGCGGTCGGCGTGCTGCGGCCGTTCCCTGCCGTGACCGGAACCCGGCTCAGCGTGGGCTCACCGGATCGGTGGGCAGCCTGGCGGGCGGCCTGGCGGGTCTTCACCAGCCATCCGCTGACCGGGGCCGGTCCCGGCCTGCGTTCGCTCAGCTGGCGGTCGCCGGACGGCACCCGGATCTTCGGCTACGCGCACAACGAGTACCTGCAGTTGCTGGCAACTCTCGGCGTATTCGGACCGGTGCTGTTGCTGGCCGGCCTGGTCGCCGTCGGCGTACTGCTGCGCAGCTCCCGGCCACCGGCGGATGCCGCTGAGCTGACCTCGGTCCCACCCGATCAGGATTGCCTTGCCAGCTCTGCAGATTCCCGTCCGCGGATCGGCGCCGCGGCAGCAGCCGTCGCCCTGCTGGTCTCCATGGCCCTCGACTTCACCGGGCACTTTCCGGTCCTCGTGCTGACTGCAGCAGCCGTGGCCGGTTGTGCCGTGCCGGTCCGCCCGGCCCGGCCATAGCAACAAATCACCAATTCAAGAAAGGTAAAACCACGCTATGCATCCACTACTGTTGAAGGCTGGCATCGGTGCGGCGGCACTGGCGGCCGGCGGCGGGTTCGCCGTCCTCGGCTCCTCCTCGCCGGCGGTTGCCTACAGTTCGCCGCCGGTCTTCCTGGACATCTCCATCGGCAGCCCGGCGCATCTGGTGGCCAAGGGCGCCGCGGTCCAGGTGCCGGTGACCACCAGTTGCACCACGCCGGACGGCCAGGCCTTCGTCTCGGTGTCGATCACCGAGCGGGTCGGTGGCAAGAAGACCGCCACCGGCACCCAGGACTTCTACGTACCGTGCGTCGGTAGCCGGCAGACCACCCTGGTGACCATCTCCAGCAACGACGGCGTCGCCTTCGCCAAGGGCACCGCCTACGTCTCGGGCTACATCGAGGACTACTACTACTACCCGTTCCCGGAGGAGACCACCAGCGGCACCATCACGATCGCATCCTGACCTCCGGGTCGGGATCTTCCTGGGCTGTCCCGCCGGAACCTCCTGCCGGCGGGGCAGCCCGTCCACAACCGTCGGACGTCCCGGTGCCCGATTCCATTGCCATCGCGGGCAAACGGGTAGGCCGCCCGCAGAGATGGCCGGAACGTCTAGGTCCGCCGAATCCCGTCTCGATTAGGATTCAGCAATTCGGTGTCTTGTCTGCGCTCCGGCTGGTGATCAGCCGGAGTACCCGGGGGGATTGCAGCTGATGTCGGACCGCCTGCGCCGCTACGGCCGACCGTGCCCCGTCCGATCCGCTCCGAGCGACCCGTGCGTACCGGCCGGCCCGGCGGTCCCGAAACCCCTCGATCGCACCGGACGCCAGCCGGCTCCGCGCTGGCTGCTACAGCCGTGACGCGTGCACCCCCTTGACGTGCGTGCACGCCAGCGACACCGCCTACCGCAAGGTCAAATAGGACCGAGGCTTGAGGGTGCGGCTGCTCCGCCGGGAGGTCACTGCCGGCGGGGCAGCCGCCCGGAACCGGTCTACAGGTCGCGGAAGGTGTGGATGCTCGCGCCGAGCTGGTTCAGCCGGTCGGCCAGCTGTTCGTACCCGCGGTCGATGACGTAGACGTTGCGCAGCAGCGAGGTGCCCTTCGCGGCCAGCATCGCCAGCAGCACCACCACCGCCGGACGCAGCGCGGGCGGGCAGATCACCTCGGTGCCGGACCAGTGGGTCGGCCCCTCGACATAGATCCGGTGCGGATCCATCAGGGTCACCTTGGCGCCCAGCTTGGTCAGCTCGGTCAGGTACAGCGCACGGTTGTCGTACACCCAGTCGTGGATCAGCGTGGAGCCCTCGGCGGTGGCCGCGATCAGCGCGAAGAACGGCAGGTTGTCGATGTTCAGGCCGGGGAACGGCATCGGATGGATCTTGTCCAGCGGAGCATGCAGCTCCGACGGATGGATGGTGACGTCCACCAGTCGGGTCCGGCCGTTGGCGGCGGGGTATTCCTCGGTCAGATCGAAGGAAAGCCCCATCTCGGCGAGCAGGGCCAGCTCGATCTCCATGAACTCGATCGGCACCCGGCACACGGTGATCTCCGAGCCGGTCACGATGGCCGCGGTGACCAGGCTCATCGCCTCGATCGGATCCTCCGAGGGCGAGTAGTCGACGTCCTTGCGGATCACCGGCACCCCGTGCACGGTCAGCGTGGTGGTGCCGACGCCCTCCACCCGCACACCCAGTTCGGCGAGGAAGAAACACAGATCCTGCACCATGTAGTTCGAGCTGGCGTTGCGGATCACGGTGATGCCGTCGCTGCGCGCAGCGGCCATCAGCGCGTTCTCGGTCACCGTGTCGCCCCGCTCGGTGAGCACGATCGGCCGGCTCGGGTGGACGCCGGGCGTCACCTCGACCCGATACGCGCCGGCCGCCGCCTCCACCTGCAGGCCGAACGGGCGCAGCGCGGTCATGTGCGGTTCCACGGTGCGGGTGCCGAGCGCGCAGCCGCCGGCGTACGGCAACTCGAAGGTCTTCTCCCGCCGCATCAGCGGGGCCAGGAACATGATGATGCTGCGGGTACGCCGGGCGGCCTCGATGTTGAGGTTGGCCAGATCCAGCCGGCTCGGCGGCACGATCTCCAGGTCGTTGTCGGCGTTCAGCCACCGGCTGCGGACCCCGATGCTCTCCAGCACCTCGAGGATCCGGTGCACCTCCTCGATCCGGGCCACCTTGCGCAGCACCGTCCGGCCCTCGTTCAGCAACGAGGCGCACAACAGGCCGACGCCGGCGTTCTTGCTGGTCTTGACCTCGATGCTGCCGTGCAGCCGCCGGCCGCCCTGCACGCGCAGGTGCAGCGGGCCGGGCCGGCCGAGCGAGACGATCTCGGAGTCCAGCGCCTCGCTGATCCTGGTCAACAGGTCGAGGCTGAGGTTCTGATTGCCCTGCTCGATCCGATTGATCGCGCTCTGCGAGGTGCCCAGCGACTCGGCCAGCTGGGCCTGCGTCCAGCCCCGGTTCTTGCGGGCATTGCGGATCAGCGTGCCCACCCGGCGGGCGTAGTCGCGGGCCGCACCGGCATCCCGGGCATCCTTGAGCGCCGGCGGGGCCTCTGCGGCATCGGCCGGCAGCGCGACCACGGTGTCGGCGTTCGATGACACCGTGGAAATACCCGCCTCATCAATCATGCGCCGAACGATATCTCAGATATGAGGTACGAAGCGCATGAGGACATGCAAAGGCCCGGACTGCGGTGGATTGCTATCTCTGATGTGAGATTCGGCATGGGTCTGCCTGCCTCGCTCCGGCGCGCGGGCCCGCTCAGAACAGGGTGGGCTCGTCCGGCGCCAACGCGCCCTCGATCTGCAGCATCCGCCGCTTGGTGGCGATGCCGCCGTGGGCGGAGAAACCGTGCACGCTGCCGTCCGCGGCGAGCACCCGGTGACACGGGATCACGATCGGGCACGGGTTGTCGCCCATCGCCCGGCCCACCGCGCGGGCGGCACCCGGCTGCCCGATCCGGACCGCGATGTCGCCGTAGCACAGCGTGCCGCCGGGAGGGATGGTGCGGGCCACCGCGTAGACCTGCCGGTTGAACTCCGGTACTCGCGCCAGGTCCAGGACCACCTCGCCGAGATCCTCCGGCTCGCCGTCCAGCAGCCGGGCGATGGCGGTGATCGCGCCGGCCACCCCGGCCGGCGGCCGGGCCTCGGCGGCCGCGCCGTACCGGTCGGCGAGCATCCGCCGGGTGGCCTCGACCGTACGACCCGGCAGCAGCACGTCGCTGATGCCGTGCTCGGTCCAGGCGATGCCGCAGGTGCCGATCGCCGTGTCGAACAGCGCGAACTCGGTCATGATGCGCTGGATCCTATGCCCGGCATCGGCGCCCCGGCGGCAACCAGCCGGCGATCGGCGCTGCCACAAGCTGAGAATCCCTGGCAGCCGGCGGCGCGGACGATTACCGTCATTACCGCGTGGCGCTGGAACGAAGTCAGGTGGTGGTTGCCATGACCGGATGGCAGATCGGGCCCTACCAGTCAGGCCGGGATGTGCGGATCGGCACCGAGGAGCGGGAGCAGGCCGTCCAGCTGCTGTCCCAGCACCTGTCCGCCGGACGGCTGGAGCTTGCCGAGTTCGAGGAGCGGGTCACCGCCGCGTACGGCGCCCGCACCGCCGGCCAGCTCGCCGCGTTGTTCGCCGACCTGCCGGGACCGCTGCCGGTGCTGCCCGGCTACCGGATGGACTGGGGCGGCGGCTACCGGCCTGACCGATCCGGCTACCGGGTGGACCGATCCGGCTACCGGACGGCCCGCCGGGGGTGGGTGCCGCGCCGGGCGATCCTGGTGCTGCTGCTGATCTTCCTGCTGGCCATGCTGATCGCCGACGTGGCGTTCCCGCCGCTGTTCCTGATCCCGCTCGCCTGGATGTTGATCCACGGCCGCCGGCGGTTCGCCTACGCCATGGGCTGCCGTCGGCGCTGACGCCGCCGGCCGTACCCTCCTCGGGCTCTGTCCGGCCGGAGCGCGCTGAGCCGTGCCTGCCTGATTCCCACCGCCCGGGCCGCGTCGTTGCGCTGTCGGACGGCCGACCTAGGGTTGACGGCGAACCGAGGAAGGGACGGGCATGGCCGAGCACGCCGGCGAGGCGCAGCCGACCGGCGACGGCTCCGTCCTCGACCGGCCCGGCCGCCCGCCGGACTTCAGCCTGCGTCCGATCCTGATTCCGGCGTTCGCCCCGGCGGTGCTGTTCGGCATCGCCGAGGGGGCGGTGCTGCCGGTGGTCGCGCTGACCGCGCGTCAGCTCGGCGGCAGCCTGGCGCTGGCCTCGTTGATCGTGGCGCTGATCGGCATCGGCTCGCTGGTCAGCAACATCCCGTCCGCGCTGATCACCACCCGGTACGGCGAGCGGACGGCGATCATCATCGCCGGCACGGTCTCGGCGGCCGCGTTGCTGCTGGCCATGTTCGCGCCGGACAACCTGGTGCTCGGTCTGGCGATGCTGCTGGTGGGGTTCGCCAACGCGGTGTTCAGCCTGGCCCGGATGTCGTACCTGACCGAGGTGGTGCCGGTGCACCTGCGGGCCCGGGCGCTGTCCACGCTCGGCGGCTCGGCCCGGGTCGGCATCTTCGCCGGACCGTTCATCGGCGCGGCGGCGATCCAGCTGGCCGGCACCCGCGCGGCGTACGCGGTCGGCGCGGCAGCCGCGGCCACCGCCGGCCTGGTGGCGGTCTTCGCCCGGGACCTGATCCTCACCGGCGACGGGCCGGAGCACTCCTCGGTCAGCGTCGGCATGGTGCTGCGCTCGCATCGGCGGGTGTTCCTGACCCTGGGCATCGGGGTGATCCTGGTGGCGGCGGTACGCGCGTCCCGGCAGGTGGTGCTGCCGCTGTGGTCGGAGCACCTCGGCCTCTCACCGGCAGCCACCTCGGTGATCTACGGGTTGGCCGGCGCGGTCGACATGGCCACCTTCTATCCGGCCGGACGGGTGATGGACCGCCGCGGCCGGCGCTGGGTGGCGGTGCCCTCCATGCTGACCATGGGCTGCGCGCTGGTGCTGGTGCCGCTCACGGCCGGCTTCGGCACCCTGTTGCTCGCGGCGCTGCTGCTCGGCTTCGGCAACGGCATCGGCTCCGGCATGATCATGACGCTCGGCGCGGACCACGCCCCGGCGGTCGGCCGGCCGTCGTTCCTCGGCATCTGGCGGCTGTTGTCGGACACCGGAAGCTGCGGCGGCCCGGTGCTGCTGTCGGCACTGGCCGGCACGGTGGGCCTGGCCGCCGCGGTGGTCGGCAACGGCCTGCTCGGACTGCTCGCCGCCGGTGTGCTCTGGCACTGGATACCCGTACGCGGCCGCCGCCGGCCGCCGGCCACGGAGGCCTGACCATTCCCGCCGTCCGCCGCTGGCTGCCGCTGACCCTGGCCGTACTGGCGGCGATCGCGGTCCGGCTGCCGTTGCTGGCCGTCCCGCTGGATGCCGACGAGGGCGGTTACGCCTACCTGGCCCGGCGCTGGGCCGACGGCAGCCGGTTGTACGGCCCGGCCTGGGTGGACCGGCCGCAGGGCCTGCTGCTCGGCTACCGGCTGGTGACCGGGCTCGG
>DASUAC010000342.1:0-8930 GCA_035763985.1 Jatrophihabitans sp.
GGACGACCACGGCGCCGGGGTGCTGAGCCGGCTGGCCACCGTCCTGCACACCACGGCCGAGGACCTGCGCCGGGAGATCACGCCGTGCGGGGTACACGTGCCGGCGCCGTGCTGGACCGGTGAGCCGTACCAGCCGGTGCCGGTGGCCACCGACCTGGACGCCTCGGTGGTGCTGGCGGTGTCCGAGCACACCGAGGACTTCCCGGGCGTGGCCATCGACGACCAGAGCGTGCTGTCCTATCCGGACGGCACACTGGCCGCCCACCTGCTCGGCTACACCGGCGCGGTCAGCGCCGCGGACCAGCAGGCGAACCCGAAGCTGGCCGACGCCGACAGCATCGGCCGCAGCGGGCTGGAGCAGTTCTACGACTCGGTGCTGCGCGGGGTGGACGGCCGGCAGCAGGTGCAGCTGGACGCCCGCGGCGAGCAGGTCGGCGAGGCCGGCACGGTGCCCGCGCAGCCCGGCGACATCCTGGTCACCAGCATCGACGCCGGAGTGCAGGCGCTGGCCGAACGGGCGCTGGCCGACCAGCTGGCCGCGCAGCACGCCAAGGGCAAGCCGGCGCCCAGCGGCGCGGTGGTGGTGCTGGATCCGCACACCGGCCGGGTGATCGCCGCGGCCAGCTACCCCACCTACGACCCGGCGCAGTTCGTCGGCGGCATCTCGGTGGCCGACTACGCCAAGCTGACCGATCCCGGGGCCGACGACCCGCTGGTCGGCCGGGCGATCGCCGGCGCGTACGCGCCCGGTTCCACCTTCAAGCTGATCAGCACCAGCGACGACCTGACCACCGGCGCGGTCAGCACCGACGGCAACTACCCGTGTCCCGGCTCGCTGAACGTGGACGGCCGTACCAAGACCAACTTCGACTCGGAGTCCTTCGGCGGCTCGATCAGCCTGGCGTTCGCCCTGCAGGTCTCCTGCGACACGTTCTTCTACGCGCCCGCGGTGGCCGAGTGGCAGGCCGACCAGGCCCGGGTGGACGCCGGCAAGAAGCCGCTGGAGCAACTGCAGAAGATGGCGGGCGCATTCGGCGTCGCCAGTTCGCCGCATATCGACCTGCCGGCCGCCGAGCAGGCCAGCGGCTCGATCGGCTCCCGGGAGAACCGGATGGCGCTGTGGAAGGCGAACAAGGCCGACTACTGCGCCGCGGCCAAGCGTGGTTACCCGGACTTGGCCAACGCCGGCGAGCGGGCGTACCTGACCGAGCTGGCCTCGGAGAACTGCACCGACGGCTGGCGGTTCTTCGCCGGCAACAACGCCGACACCGCCATCGGCCAGGGTGACACCACGGTCTCCCCGCTGCAGCTGGCGCTGGCCTACTCGGCCATGGTCAACGGCGGCACGCTGTACGCCCCGACGCTGGGCTGGGCGGTGCTGGATCAGCAGGGCAAGCTGGTCCGGACGATCTCGCCGACCGTGGTACGCAAGCTGCCGGTGCCCAAGCAGGACCTGGACTTCTTCGGGAATTCCCTGCATTTCCAGGACAATCACGCGGTCTCCGGGGCGCTGGCCTTCGACGGCTCCCCGATCAAGACGCTGATCGGCGGCAAGACCGGCACCGCCGAGGTGTACGGCAAGTTGGACACGTCCTGGCTGGCGTCCTGGGGGCCGGTGCAGCCGGGTGCGTCGGTGAACACCGCCCGGTACGTGGTGGTCGGCATGATCGAGCAGGCCGGCACCGGAGCATCGGCCGCCGCGCCGATGTCCCGCCAGATCTGGGAGGGGTTGCTGGGCGCGCACGGCCGGCCGGCCACCGCTGGTGCCCGGCCGGCCAGCAAGCTGCCCAGCGTGCGGCCGAGCCAGCTGGCCACCGGCAGCACCGGGCCGGCCGGTACGTCGAGCGCACCGGCCCGCTCACCCGGGCCGTCCGGCAGTCCGCAGGCCACGCCGGATCTGCTGCCGCGGCCGTCTGCGAGCGTCCGGCCGTCGGCGAGCGTCCGGCGATGACGGTATTCGTGCCGGCCGCGCCGCTGCGCGCCCTGGCCGACTCCCGCCGGCTGCGCCGGTACGACTGGGTGCTGCTGGTCACCGCGCTGGCGCTCAGCCTGCTCGGCGCGCTGCTGGTGTGGTCGGCCACCCGGACCAGGCTGCAGCTGGCCGGCGGCAACCCGCAGACCTACCTGGCCAAGCACCTGCTGAACACCGCGCTCGGCGGGGTGCTGCTGTTCCTCACCGCGCGGGTGGACGCCCGGCTGTTCCGGCTGATCGGGCCGGTGCTGTACGTGGCCAGCCTGTTCGGCCTGCTCGCGGTGTTCGCGATCGGTTCGACCGTCAACGGCGCGCACGCCTGGATCGTGCTCGGCGCCGGATTCGAGATCCAGCCGGCCGAGTTCGCCAAGCTCGGCGTGATCGCCGCCCTCGCCGTGTTGTTCAGCCAGCGCGCCAGCCGCCGGCCGGGTCGGCCGCCCACCGGACGTGACCTGCTGCTGGCCGGCGCGGTGCTGCTGCCGCCGCTGGGGCTGATCATGCTGCAGCCGGATCTCGGCTCGGCGCTGGTGGTGGCGGCCGCCGCGCTCGGCGTGCTGATCGCCGCCGGGGTACGTCCGAGCTGGATCCTCGGCCTGCTGGTGCTGGCCGGCCTCGGCGCGGTGGTGGCGGTGCACCTCGGGGTGCTCGCCGGCTACCAGCTGGCCAGGTTCGCCGCCTTCGCCCATCCCGGCCGGGATCCGCAGGGGGTGGCCTACAACATCACCCAGGCGCACATCGCGATCGCGCACGGCGGCCTGTTCGGCCAGGGCCTGTTCCACGGCGCGCAGACCCGCGGCGCGTTCGTGCCGGAGCAGCAGACCGACTTCGTCTTCTCGGTGGCGGGTGAGGAACTCGGCTTCCTCGGCTCGGCGGCCATCATCGTGGGCATCGGCGTGCTGCTCTGGCGGGGCTTGCGGATCGCGGCCGCGGCCAGCGGCGCCGCCCGGCTGGCGGCCGCGGGCATCGTGTGCTGGATCGGCTTCCAGGCCTTCCAGAACATCGGGATGAACCTCGGGCTGACCCCGGTCACCGGGCTGCCGCTGCCGTTCGTGTCCTACGGCGGCTCGTCCATGTTCGCGATGGGAATCGCGCTCGGCCTGCTGCAGGCCATTCACCGGCGCAGCTGGCCCGACTAGCGGGCCAGGCCTCCGCCCGGCGGATCCGGCAGTCGTTATCAAACCGTTAGTCCAGCTCGGCCTAACCTCCGTTTTACGTGCTTAACTCTCCGTGATCTTTGTTACACGGAGAGTGATGCCACGGAGGGCAGCGTGCCGACCACGATCTGGCCGTCGATCGCCGCGGCGATCGCGAATTCGCCGCACACGGCGCATTCGCCCATGCAGTGGGATCCGGCCTCGTTGCTGCTGAACCGGTTCGGTTTCGGCGACCAGCCGGCCATCCGGGCGGAGCTTGCCGGCTACGGCTACGACGGCTGGTGGGCGCGGCAGCTGGCCGCGCCGACCGGATATGCCGCCCAGCCGGAGATCGCGGCGCACGGCAGCCTGCTCGGCCTGACCCCGAAGGACGTGCGGGCCTGGCTGAAGGCCAACGGCAACGAGTACGGCTGGGAGCTGATGGACCAGCTCACCGAGGTCACCCTGGGGATGCAGGCCTGGAGCCCGGCCCAGCTCTATGAATCGGTGGTCGACTTCTTCGCCAACCACCTGAACGTGGCCAACCACTCCGACGCGGTCTGGACCTGCCGGCACACCATGGATCGCGACGTGATCCGCAGGTACGCATTCGGCTCGTTCACCGACATGCTGCTGGCCTCGGCGAAGAACCCGGCCATGCTGCAGTACCTGTCGCTGGCCCAGTCCAGCAAGACCGCGGTGAACGAGAACTACGGCCGCGAGCTGCTGGAACTGCACACCGTGGGCGTGGGCAACTACACCGAGGACGACGTGAAGAACGCGGCCAAGGTGCTCACCGGCCGGACCACCGACGCCGACTACAACTACGTCTACAAGTCCACCAAGCACTGGGTCGGGCCGGTCACCGTGATGGGCTTCTCGCACCCGAACAGCACCGCGGCCGACGGTGAGGCCGCCGGCGACGCGTTGCTGCGGTATCTGGCGACCCATCCGAAGACGGCATCGCGGCTGGCGCAGAAGCTGTGCGTCCGGTTCGTCTCGGACACCCCGACGCCCAGCCTGGTGGCCGCGGTGGCCAAGGCCTACACCGACAGCGGCACCCAGATCCTGCCGATGCTCTCGGTCATCGTCCGGTCGGCGGAGTTCTGGACCAGCCGGGGCGCCAAGGTCCGCCGGCCGCTGGAGAACCTGCTGGCCACCGTCCGGATCTTCGGCTACCGGCCGGGCCTGCTGACCAAGACGCTGCCCACCCTGCACTGGATGAGCTCCTCGATCGGCCAGGTGCCGCTGGACTGGTCGCCGCCGAACGGCTACCCGGACGTGGCCGGCTCCTGGCGTTCCTCGGGCACCCTGCTCAACCTCTGGGAGTACCACCGCGGCTTCGCCCAGAGCTGGTGGGACGGCTTCGACACCATCGACCTCACCACGCTGTACGGCAGCCCGGCCCCGACCACCAGCGGCGCGGCGATCCGGGCGCTGTGCGTCCGGCTGGCCGGCGGCCCGCTGCCGGCCGCGCACCAGCAGGCGCTGCAGACCTTCCTCGGTGAGCCGGCCAGCACCCCGCTGACCAAGTCGGCGCTGCGCTGGTACCTCGGCCACCTGGTCCCGCTGATCCTCGACTCACCGGAGTTTGCGCTGCGATGACTGACAAATCGACTCCGCCGTCCGGTGACGCGCTGCTGACTCCGCCGACCGGTGACGCGCTGCTACGGCGGCAGGCCACCCGGGTGCGGTCCGAGCTGTGCGCCCAGGACGCGTCCTGGCAGGGCGGCTGGACCAGGCGCACCTTCCTGGCCGGGCTCGGCATGGTCGGGGTGGCGGCGCTGGGCAGCCAGTTGGTCACCACCCGGGCCGCCTACGCCGCGCCGGGCACCAGCAACGGCAACACGCTGATCGTGATCTTCATGCGGGGTGCGGCCGACGGCCTGCGGATCCTGGTGCCGAACAGTTCCGCGCTCGGCCTGGACTACCTCAAGACGGTACGTCCGCAGCTCATCCCGGCCTCGCTCAGCCCGCTGTCCGGCACGCCGGGCTGGGCGCTGAACTCGGCGCTGGCACCGCTGCTGCCGTTCTGGACGACCGGCGAACTGGCGTTCGTGCCGGGCGTGTCCACCGCCGGCATCAGCCGCAGCCACTTCCAGGCGCAGTCCTACCTGGAGCGCGGCTCGGACACCAGCACCACCGGCTGGCTGGACCGGGCGTTGTCCCAGCTCGGCCCGGGCACCACCTTCCGGGCGGTGGCCGAGGGTGCCACGCTGCCGGCTGCGCTGGCCGGTGAGCAGACCAAGCTGGTGGTCGATTCGCTGAAGAACTTCGTGTTCCCGGGCTGGTCCGGGGTGGCGCCGCAGTCGGAGACGGCGATCGCCACCCTGTACCGCGGGTTGTCCGGCCCGCTCGGCGAGGACGTACCGGCCACCCTGGCCGCGCTGGCCACCGCCGCGTCCGCGCAGGCCAAGGCCGGGGTGCGCAACGGGGCGGTCTACCCGTCCGGCAACTTCTCCACCGCGCTGAAGGATCTGGCCACCCTGCTGCGGGCCGAGGTGGGCGTGCAGGTGGCCACCGTGGACGTCGGCGGCTGGGACACCCACACCGACGAGGTCAACCAGTTGGACCGCAACCTCGGCTCGGCCGCCAAGTCGCTGGCCGCCTTCCTCACCGACCTGGGCCCGGACCGGCGCAAGCGGGTGACCGTGGCGGTGGTGACCGAGTTCGGCCGGCGGGTGGCGATGAACGCCAGCGGCGGCACCGACCACGGGCACGGCAGTGTGGTCTGGCTGCTCGGCGGCGGGTTGGCCGGCGGCGCGGTGCACGGCCGGTGGAGCCCGCTGGCCGCCGACACGCTCGATTCCGGCGATGTGCCGGGGGTGAACGAGGTCTTCGACGTGCTCGGCGAGCTGGCCCAGAAGCGGCTCGGTGTCGGCTCGGTGTCGGCGCTGTTCCCCGGCCACAGCTTCAGCCCGCTGGGGGTTGCCAAGGCGGTCACCCTGCCGATGCCGCCGCAGCCGCCGGTGAAGGTACCGCTGCGCCGGGGACCGATACCGCGCTGACGCCGGGGGTCGGTACCGCGGGTTACCTCAACTGCCCGGTCGGCCGGCCAGCACTGCCGGCCCCCCGGACTCAGCAACCTCCGCCGGCTGCGGATGTGCGGCACTCAGTTCATCCAGGTGCACCAGCGCGACGCCGGCCACGATGAACGCGCCACCTACCAGCTGCGGCAGCCTGGGGAGTTGTCCGAGCAGCAGCCAGGCGAACAGCACCGCGAACAGCACCTCGCTCAGCCCGGCGAACGAGGCGAGCTTGGCGCCAAGGAGGCGGGCGGCCCGGATGCCGGCCGAGTAGGCGTACACCGCGGCCACCAGCGAGATCCCGAGCACCGGCACCAGCCAGTTCATCCGGTGGTGCAGGAGCCGGACGTCCCCGGTGCCGGTGTGCATCGGCAGCGCACCGGACAGGCCGACCAACAGCAGCGTGCCGGCGCCGACCGCTAGACCCGCCCAGGCCATCGCGATCGGCGGCAGTGCCTGTTCGGCCTGGGCCGACATCACGAAGTAGGTGGCCAGCCCGACCGCGGCGCCGAGTCCCCAGAGCACCCCGATCGGGTCGAGGTGCTGGTGGCCGGTGATGTCGAGTACCAGCACCAGGCCGACCAGCGCAGCCACCGCGCCGGACACCGTGAGCCGGCGCGGACGGTGACCATGCCGCAGCCAGAGCCAGCCGACCACCAGCAGAATGCCCAGGTATTCCAGCAACAACGCCACACCGACCGACAGCCGGGTGACCGCGTTGAAGTAGCACACCTGACCGGCCGCGACGGCGATCACACCGAAGCTGGCGATGCTGCCGGCTTGCCGGACCAGCGAATCCAGCCGACCGCGCAACAGCAGCAGGGCAGGGATGGTCAACGCGGCCGAGGCGACCAGCAGCCGTACCGTGACCGCGGCCGCCGGGGACCAGCCGGAGCCGATCAGGGCGGTGGCGAAGGAGCCGGACGTGCCGAACGCGGCCGACGACATCAGGGCGATGCCGAGGCCGGAACGGCGTTGTGCGAGGTTCATGGCGGTCCACAATCGGTGTGCGAGGCACAGGCAGCTGTAATGAGTCATCTGAGTTATACTCATTACATAGCTGTACGGTAGCCGAGCTGTGGTAAGGAGTCAACATGGTTTTCGCCTATGACACCGAGTTGGCCCTGGCGGCTGCCGCGGCGCTGGTGAACACTGCCCGCACCGAGCCGGACGAGCTGTCCAGCGGCGCCGAGCTGGCCGAGTTCGCCCGGACCTGGCAGTGGACCGGGGTCCGGCGCGACTACGCCGCGGAGCTCGCCGCGGTGCGCGACCTCCGGCCCACCCTGGAGCGGTTCTGGGCGGTGGACAAGGACGCCGCGGTGGACATCGTCAACCGGGTGCTGCGCGAGTCCAATGCGTTGCCGCAACTGGTGAAACACGATCAGCTCGACTACCACATCCACGCCGTCCCGACCGATGCCCCGCTGGCCGAGCGGATGGCGGTGGAGGCCGCGATGGCGATGGCCGACGTGATCCGGTCCGACGAGCTCGGCCGGTTGCAGGTCTGTGCCGCCGAGGACTGCCGGGACGTCTACATCGACCTGTCGAAGAACCGCTCCCGCCGGTTCTGCAGCACCTCGTGCGGCAATCGGGCCAACGTGGCCGCCTACCGGGCCCGCCGGCGCTGAGCCGGAGCAAGGGCTGCGAGGCAAGGTCGAGGCAGCGTCCGCTGTCGCCTGAAGCTAGGAGTGCACCGGTCCGGAGTCCACCGCCTCGAAGGCCGAGCCCGGCACCGACTTCAGCTGATCCAGGTCGGTGTCGTCCCACCGGCTGTCGCTGGCCCCGGACAGGAACCAGTTCGAGCCATTGTCGGCGACGAACATGCCGTAGGTCTTGAGGCATTGCAGCACGACCCGGGCTGCACCGTGGTAGCGGCTCAGGTCGAAGGACGCCTTCAGCCGGAACCGGGCGCCCATCGGCGGGACGTTCGGATCGGTGGTGGAGCCGGCCTGGTGGGTGGCCGGGCTGATATAGCCGCGCTGGGTGGTGGCCACCGTGAACCGCAGCGCGTGGTCGATGTGGCCGGTCAGCACCTCGTCGCGGCGGACCAGGCCGGGCAGGATCGGTAACCCGGCGGCGTCGGCCGAGGTCCAGCCGGCCGGCCGGAGTGCGTCCGAGGTCAGGTCGAACACCGCTCCGGACTGCGCCGTCCAGCCGCTGCCGCTGCGGGCCGCCCCGTACAGCTCGTACAGGTGGCAGTCGCCGGAGGCGACCAGCACGTGGGCATCACCGCCGGCCTCGATCCGGGCGGTCGGTGGGATCGGGTACGGGCCGGGGTCGCTCTCGTCGCCGTAGGCGGTGAAGCGGACGGACACCCTGGGCTGGCCGGCCGGCACCACGCTGTACGGGATGCCGTAGGACGGGTTCGAGCCGAAATCCGGGTGCAGGAACCGGCCACTGCCGATGCTGGCCACCCAGGCCGCGGAGCGCGAGCTGACCGGAGCGTGTGAGATGTCGCGCCGCCACGGGTTGTCCGGCGGGAACAGCGGGCAGCCGGCGATGCTGGCCGACCCGATCTGGTGACTCGGGACCGGTGCCCGTCGGCCTGGCCGAACCGGCACCGGCGGGATCGCCGGGTGCGGGCTGGTCCATGCCACCGAGTTGGCCACGGCCGCATTCATGGCCGGTCGGCTGACGGACGTCCGATTGGCACTGCCGGCCGTCCCACCGGCCCTTGTTCCGCTGGCATTGCGGTGTGTGCCGCCGGCACAGCCGGCCAGCGCAACCGTGCCCGCCGCCAGCAGGGCGGCGGTCACTCGGGTACCGACTCGCATGCGACCAGTATCGGCAGCGCTGGTC
>DASUAC010000343.1:0-4775 GCA_035763985.1 Jatrophihabitans sp.
CATGCTGGAGCTGGGCTGCCGGTTCCACCCGGCCGGGGTCTACTACCTGCAGCCGTCGTTCCGGGCCGAGCCGATGGACGCCCGGCACCTGTCGCAGTTCTTCCATGCCGAGGCCGAGATCGCCGGAACCGTCACCGACACGATGGCGCTGGTGGAGCGCTACGTGCGCCGGCTGGCCCGGGCCTACCTCGAGGCCGGCGACGAACTGCCCGCGATTGCCGGCCTGCTCGCGCGCCCCGAGGTGCAGGCGGTGGCCGACGGTCAGCCGTTCCAGGCGATCACCGCGGCCGAGGCGGCGAGCCTGCTCGGCCTGCCGCCCCGGTCCCGGCTCTCGGCGGAGGACGAACGCAAGTTGCTCGCCCAGTTCCAGGGCGGCCCGCTGTGGCTGACCGACCACCCCGCCGAGCAGGTGCCGTTCTACCAGGCCCGCGCGCCGTACGACGCCGGCCTGACGCTGACCGCGGATCTGCTGATGGGCATTGGGGAAACGGTGGGCGCCGGCCAGCGGCACCCGAGCGCCGCGGACACCGCGGCGGCGCTGTCCGAGCAGGGCGTCGAACAGGCCGACTACGACTGGTATCTGGCGCTCAAGGACGAGGCGCCGCTGCAGACCGCCGGCTTCGGCCTGGGCATCGAGCGCTTCCTGCTGTGGTTGACCGGCCACGACGACATCCGGGATCTGCAGCTGCTGCCGCGTCCGTACGGCCGGCGGTGGGTGCCGTGACCGTCCTGCTGGGCGAGCTCACCGCCGAGCAGATCGAGCGAATGCCCTATGCCCGGCTGGTGGCGCTGATCGGCGAGGTCAACCGGCCGCCCGGCGGAAAGCGGACGGTACGCCGGATCGCCGAGCTGGCCCGGCTGGACAGCCGGTCCCGGGTGCTTGAGGTCGGTTGCACCACCGGGTTCACCTCGGTCGAACTGGCGGTCTCGACCGGCGCCCGGGTCACCGGCATCGACGTCGAGCCGGCCGCGGTCGAGCAGGCCGAACGCTGGCGGCGGCAGTTGCCCGCCGAGATCGCCGAGCGGCTGGAGTTCCACACCGCCGACGTCACCAGCTGGCATGCTGCCGAGCCGTTCGACCTGGTGGTGACCGGCGGTGCCACCACCTTCATCGAGGACAAGCAGGCGGCCATCGCCAGCTACCGGCGGCTGCTCCGGCCGTACGGGCTGCTGTCGGTGGCCGGGCTCTACTACCGCGAACCGCCGCCGCCGGAGGTGGTCCGGACGGTCGAGGAGGCCCTGGGATTCAGCCTCACCCTGCGTACCCGCGAGGACTGGCTCGAGCTGTTCCTGGCCGATCCGTTCTTCTCGGTGCACCAGCTCGAGGACCACGAACTGTGCGCGCGGGAGCAGGATGTGCTTGTCGCGCATGTGGAATACCTGACCTCGCAGCAACATCTGCCGGCCCTCGGCGAGGACCCCCGGGCCGCCGTCCGGACCCGCTGGCTGCGCACGCTCACCGCCTTCAACGACAACCACCGCTACCTGTCCTACCTGCTGCTGATGCTGCGGGCGGACACGGTGCCCGAGCAGCCCGAGCTGTTCGTCCCGGCCGGTGAGTTCGACCTGTTCGAATGGCGGCTCAGGCGGCCGGGTACGTCGCCGGCGCCCGGCCGGCGGTGAAGCTGCTGGTCATCGGCGGCAACGTCTTCCTCGGCCGCCACCTGGTCGAGCAGGCGGTACGCCGCGGCGTCGAGGTCACCACGTTCAACCGGGGCCGGCAGAATCCCGATCTCTTCGGCGACGTGGAACGGCTGCACGGCGATCGCAACGCGGACCTGTCGGCGCTGGCCGGGCGCCGCTGGGACGCGGTGGTCGACACCTGCGGATACACCGAGGCCGCGGTGAGCGCCGCCTGCGCGACGCTGCGACCCCGCGTGGCCAGCTATGTCTTCGTCTCCTCGGTGCTGGTCTACGACGGCATCGAGCGGACGCCGCCGGTCGAGAACTCCCCGCTGCTGCCGCCGGATTCCGGATCGAGGCTGACCCCGGCGAGCTACGGTGCGATGAAGGTCGCCTGCGAACGGGCGGTGCTGTCGGCGTTCGGCGACGCGGCCCTGGTGCTGCGCTGTGGGCACCTGGTCGGCCCGTACGACATCGCCAGCCGGGCCCGGCCGGGCGACGGCCAGTTCGACTATGACGCGTTCGCGCCGCGGTTCCCGTACTGGGCGCTGCGGGCCGGCCGGGACGGGCCGCTGCTGGCGCCCGGACCTGCCGACGCGGCGCTGCAGGTCACCGACGTGCGGGACGTCGTGCGCTGGATCCTGGATGCGATCGTGGCCGGCACCACCGGCGTCTTCAACGTCGCCACCCCGGCCGGCCGCGACCGGTTCGGCGATCTCGTCGACGCGGCGCTGGCCACCGCCGGCCGCGGCCCGTCCGATGCGACCTGGGTACGGCCGGCCTTCCTGCTGGTGCGGGGCGTGCTGCCGATGACCACCCTGCCGTGCTGGCTGCCGGTGGCATCGGGGCTCACCGCCGTCGATGCCGGCCGGGCCGCTGCCGCCGGGCTGCGGCTGCGGCCACTGGCCGACACGGTGGCCGACGTCGCCGCCTGGGCACGCGGCTGCCCGGACCTGGCGGTGGCACCGACCTCGCCGGTGCTCACCCCGGCGCGCGAGCGGGCGTTGCTCGAGGAGTACGCGGCGCTGCCACCGCTGTGACCAGCGGCGCTGCCACCGCTGTGACCAGCGGCCTGCTGCCACCGCTGCCGGATGAGCGGCCGTCGTTGCCGGATCAGCGGCCGTCGATCTCCCACAGCGGCTCGGCCGACAGGTAACGGGGGTCGGTCACCTCGACGCCGTACTTGCGCAGCACCGCAAGCAGTTCGGTGAGCCGGCCGGCGCCGGCGACCGGATCCGGTTCGTCGAGCGGGAGCATGCCGATCCGCTCCACCGTCTTCTCGACCACGAGGTTGTCCCGCGCGCTCAGCTGCGGCATCAGCCAGGTCTGGTAGTCGGCCTGCCACAGCACCAGCACCGCATCGTCGTTGTGCTTGCGCACCGCGTCCAGCGTCCGGTGGTTCAGCCGGCGCGCGGTGGCCACGTCCATTCCGCAGTGCCGCCAGGCGTAATCGGGATTGATCGCGTCGTCGAGCACGATCGAATAGCGTTCCGCGTCCTGCCAGACCGGCATCTGCTCGTCCTGCAGCGAGAAGACGCTCAACATGAAATGGCCGGCGTACTCGGAGACCAGGAAGTCACTGGTCGCCTGGAAGTCCTCCGGCGTTTCGGAGGGATAGCCGGTCATGAAGCTGCACCGGTAGCCGACCGGACCCTGGCGCAGCAGTTCGAACGCCCGGCGGTTCTGCGCGGCGGTGACCCGTTTGTCCATCGCCTGCAGCACCTTGTCGCTCATCGACTCGAAACCGATCGACAGGAACCGGCAGTGCGCGGCGGCAAGCTGATCCAGCAACCGCTCGTGCTTGATCACGTTGGCGCGGCTGTACCCCTCCCACTCGACGCCGACCGCCGGCAGCAGTTCGAGCAGTCCGGCCAGCCGCTTGGGCGGCACGGTGAAGGTCGAGTCCATCGCCTTGACGAAGTGGGTGCCGTTGCGCTCGGCATAGTCGCGCCAGTCACCGGAGATCTTCTCGGCCGTCTTGTACCGCCATTCCGGGCTGGCGTGCGGGAACGAGCAGAAGCGGCAGCGGAACGGGCAGCCACGCATCGACTCGTACGGCACCACCGGGTACCGGCCGCGGAACGACGGTGACGGATGGTCGTTGAGGTCGATGTTCTCGGCCCGGGTCAGCCGGATCTCGCCGCCCTCGCGGTAGACCAGGTTGGGCACCCGGTCCAGGCTGTCGCCGTTGCGGATTGCCTGCAGCAGCAGCGGAATCGCCAACTCCCCGTCGCCCCGGACGATGGCCAGGAGGTCGGGATGCTCAGCAAGGGTCTGCTGCCACTTGAGGTTGGTGTACTGGCCGCCGAGCACCACCGGGACGTCGGGCAGCTCCGAGCGCACCCAGTCCAGCGCGGTGCCGAGGGTGCGCCGGTCCCAGATGAACGTGGTGGACAGCAGCACCAGCTCGGATTCGGCCGGCGCCACCGCGGTTCCGTCCCAGATGCGGTCGGTCGGCACCACGACACAGCCGGCATCCGCGCTGTGGATGATCGACTCCAGGGTGGCCGTGGTCAGGTGCGGCACCGAACCGCGGCGCGGACGGAGCAGCGGGTACAGCTCGCCGCGATAGCTGAAACCCAGCATGTCCAGGTCGAAGTGGCTGCCGGTGTGCCGGAAGTACTCCGCGGCCGTCGCCGGTCCGGCGGCCCGGTCGAACAGACTGCCCGACAGGTACGTGGAATTCTTGAACCCCGGCCCGAGGCCGGCGACGAGCGTCACGATCATCCGGCCACTCCTACGGGTGTATCGCACGGCTCGAGTACCAGTGCCGCGGTCGCGGGCGGCAGGCCGAAGGTGGCCGTCAGGTCGGTGACCGTCACCGCCCGGCCGGCACGGTGCGCCCGCCGGATCCAGCGCCGGGCTCGCCGCTCGGCGCCGGCCAGGTACTCGGCACGCCGGGCGAGTTCGGCCAGCACCACCGGCATCGCCTCGGCACCGCCCGGCGCCGAGCCGAACACCTCGGCAATCGCTGCCTGATCGGGCAGCACCGAGCCGAGTTCGGCGATGAGCCGGCGAAGCAGGTAGCCGCCACCGTGCGGACCGGGCGCCGTGCCCGTCCCGGCCAGGGTTGCGACGGCGACGACCAGATCGGCGACCCGGAAGGTCTCGGAGGTCAGCGCCGCGGCCGCCTCCGCCACCGGTGCCCACGG
>DASUAC010000344.1:0-4912 GCA_035763985.1 Jatrophihabitans sp.
CATAGCACAGAGCCCGGTGTCATAAGAACGATCTTCGAGCTGGGCGTGTCGCCGCCACGTGTTACCCTGGAGATACCGAAAGGGGTTGCCTCTATGACTTTTGAGGTCGGCGAAACCGTCGTATATCCGCACCATGGCGCTGCCAAGATCGAGGCAATCGAAAAGCGCATCATCAAGGGCGAGGAAAAGATCTACCTGGTACTCAAGGTTCAGCAGGGTGACCTCACCGTCCGGGTGCCAGCTGACAACGCCGAGATCGTCGGCGTGCGTGACGTGGTCGGCCAGGAGGGCCTGGACCGGGTGTTCGAGGTGCTCCGCGC
Source organism: Jatrophihabitans sp. (assembly GCA_035763985.1). Lineage (GTDB taxonomy): Bacteria > Actinomycetota > Actinomycetes > Mycobacteriales > Jatrophihabitantaceae > Jatrophihabitans_A. The sequence continues at coordinate 321 of DASUAC010000344.1, forward strand.
GCCGCACACCGAGGAGCCCACGAACTGGTCCCGCCGGTACAAGGCGAACGGTGAGAAGCTCGCCTCCGGCGACGTGAACAAGGTGGCCGAGGTGGTCCGCGACCTCTGGCGCCGGGAGAAGGACCGCGGGCTGTCCGCCGGCGAGAAGCGGATGCTCGCCAAGGCACGCCAAATCCTGGTCAGCGAACTTGCCCTGGCCGAGGGGACCAACGAGGACAAGGCCGAGTTGGTGCTCGACGAGGTGCTGGCCGGCGCGGTCGCCTGAGGCGATTCCGCCGCGTCTGCTCGACTTACCCGCCATGAGCGTTGCTGCCGTGCTGGTGGCCGCCGGCTCCGGTGAGCGACTCGGTTACGGCGTACCCAAGGCCCTGGTGAGCCTGGGTGGCCGGACGATCCTGGACCGGGCGGTCGAGGCGTTCGCCGGTCATCCGGACCTGACCCGGTTGGTGGTGGTCGCACCGGCCGCCGCGACCGAGACCATCACCAATGCGCTCGCCTGCTCGCTGCCCTGTGCGGTGGTTGCCGGCGGCGCCACCCGGACCGACTCGGTCCGTCGCGGCCTGGCCGCTCTGGACGAACGGGTGGAATTCGTGCTGGTGCACGACGCCGCCCGTCCACTGGTGCCGGCCCGGCTGATCTCCGACGTGGTGGCCGCGCTGCGGAACGGGGCCGAGGCGGTGATCCCGGTGCTGCCGGTGCCGGACACGGTCAAGCGGCTGGCCGGCGAGCTGGTGCAGGCCACCGTGGACCGCACCGAACTGTGCCGGGTGCAGACCCCGCAGGGCTTCCGGGCCGCCACCTTGCGGGCGGCCTACGCCGCGGCGCCGGAACTGGTGGCCACCGACGACGCCGGCGTGGTCGAGGCCTACGGCGCGAAGGTACGCACCGTGCCCGGTGACGAGTCGGCATTCAAGATCACCACGCCGTACGACCTGCGGCTGGCCGAACTGCTGGTCGCGGCCCGATGAGTTCGATGAGCCCGATGGGCCTGCCGCGGGTGGGTATCGGGGTGGACGTGCACCCGATCGAGCCTGGCCGGGACTGCTGGATCGCCGGGCTGTTCTGGCCGGACGAGGACGGCTGTGCCGGGCATTCGGACGGCGACGTGGTCTGCCACGCGGCCTGCGACGCGCTGCTGTCGGCGGCCGGATCGGGCGATCTCGGCACAGTGTTCGGCATCGACCAGCCACGCTGGGACGGCGCGTCCGGCGTCGAACTGCTGACCGAGGTGGTGGGGTTGCTGCGCGCCGACGGATGGACGGTCGGCAACCTGGCGGTGCAGCTGATCGGCAATCGGCCCAAGCTCGGCCCGCGTCGCCAGGATGCCGAGAAACTGCTGGCCGCCGTGCTGGGCGCCCCGGTCAGCCTGTCCGCGACCACCACCGACGGGCTCGGCCTGACCGGACGCGGCGAGGGCCTGGCCGCGGTGGCCACCGCGATCCTCGGCCGCTTCGGTTGAGCGGGTCCTCGGCCGCTTCGGTTGAGACCCAGGGGTCGTCCAGATGGCGCTCAGCCGAAGGCCTGAGCCAGGTCGTCCCAGAGATCCTCCACCTGCTCGATGCCGACCGAGAGCCGCAGCGTGTCCGCAGGGGTGCCCTGAGCCAGTTCGCCCGGATACCGGCCGCGGCGCTCGATCAGCGTCTCCACCCCGCCCAGGCTGGTGGCGTGGGTGATCAGCCGCAGCCGACGGCACAGCTCGTCCGCCCGGTCGGCCGAGCCCACGGTGAACGAGATCAGCGCGCCGTGCTGATGCAGCAGCTTGGTTACCCGGTCGGCCTGCGGGTGGTCGGGGAAGCCGAGGTAGTCCACGCCGGTGACGCACCGGTGCTCGGCGAGCCGGCCGGCCAGCACCGCCGCATTGGCGCAGCTGCGCTCCAGCCGGACCGCCAGCGTACGTAGCCCGCGCAACGCCAGGAACGACTCCAGGGCACCGGGCAGCGCGCCGGTCAGGTTGCGGCGGTCGATCAGCGCCTCGTACCGGGCGTCCTCGGTCACCGACAGCACCCCCATCAGCAGGTCGCTGTGCCCGGCGATCGCCTTGGTGGCCGAGTGCAGCGCCACGTCCGCGCCGTGCTCGAGCGGCCGGATGCCCAGCGGGGTGGCCAGGGTGGCATCCACCACGCTCAGCACCCCGCGCTCCCGGGCGGCGGCGGTCAGCGCTGGCAGGTCCGGCACGGTCAGCCGCGGGTTGGTGGGAATCTCCAGCCAGAGCAGGCCGCCGGCCGCCTCGTCCAGCGCGGCGACGGTCGCCTCGGTGTCGGTGATGTCCACCACCCGCAGCTCGGCCCGGCCGAGCGACACCTGGGCGTCGAACAGCGTCCGCTGGTAGTTGTAGAACCGGTCCGGCAGCACGATCACCGAACCGGCCGGCAGTCCCTCGACCAGCGCGCTGCTGGCCGCCATGCCAGAGCTGAAGCTGACCGTACGGCCGCCCTCCAGCGCGCCGACCGCGGCCTCGAACGCCTCGGTGCTGTCGTTGCCCTCCCGGCCGTAGACCCGGTCGCCACCGGCGTGGAAGGTGGCCGACAGCATCACCGGCGGGTTCACCGGCCCGCCCGGTAGCCGGGCCGGCCGGCCGGCGGCGACCGCGCGTGAGTTCGGATGCAGCGAGGGCAGGTCCATGCCGCGAATCTAGCCCCTGTGGCCCCTCGTACGATCGGGGAATGACCGCCCTACCGAACGCCGCCAAAGCCCTGCTGGACGCCGCCAACTTCGTGGTGGTGGCCACCAGCAACACCGATGGCTCACCGCAGACCTCGGTGATGTGGGCTACCCACGACGGGGACGAGTTGCTGCTCTCCACCGTGCAGGGACGCAAGAAGGAGACCAACTGGCTGCTGGATCCGCGGGTCAGCGTGCTCATCCTGGACCGGGACAACCCGTACCACTACGTGGAGGTACGCGGGTCGGTGCAGATGACCACCGACGGCGGCCCGGAGCTCATCGAGCGGCTGTCCCAGATCTACAACGGCGAGCGCTACACCGGCGACGAGGGCACCGACAACATCCGGGTGGTGGTCCGGGTGACTCCGGCCAAGGTGATCAACCGGGGGTAGCAGGCGTGCGGCGGCAAAGCCGTGGCCGGCCCGAATAGACTTGCCGGGTGACGCTCAGGCTGTACGACACCGCCAGCAGGACGGTTCGGGAATTCGTACCGATCGAGGCCGGCAAGGCTTCGGTCTACCTCTGTGGCGCCACCGTGCAGGGTGAGCCGCACATCGGGCACCTGCGGTCCGGCCTGAACTTCGACATCCTGAGCCGCTGGCTGGCCCACCGCGGCTATCAGGTCACCATGGTCCGCAACGTCACCGACATCGACGACAAGATCCTGGCCAAGGCGGCCGAGGCGGGTCGTCCCTGGTGGGCGCATGCCGCCCGGTACGAGCAGGCGTTCCGGGACGGCTACGCGCTGCTCGGCTGCCTGCCGCCGACCATCGAGCCGCGGGCGACCGGCCACATCCCGGAGATGATCACGCTGATGCAGCGGCTGATCGACACCGGGCACGCCTACGCCGCCGGCGGTGACGTCTACTTCGACGTACGGTCGTTCCCGGCCTACGGCCGGCTGTCCGGTCAGCGGCCGGACGAGATGCAGCCGGCCGGCGATTCGGCGGGGGACGCCCGCAAGCGGGATCCGCGCGACTTCGCGCTGTGGAAGTCGGCCAAACCCGGTGAGCCGAGTTGGCCGACGCCGTGGGGGGACGGCCGGCCGGGCTGGCACCTGGAGTGCTCGGCGATGGCCGGCAAGTACCTCGGCGACACGTTCGACATCCACGGCGGCGGTCTGGACCTGATCTTCCCGCACCACGAGAACGAGGTGGCCCAGTCGGTGTCGGCGGGCGGCGAGTTCGCCCGGTACTGGCTGCACAACGGCTGGGTCACCATGGCCGGGGAGAAGATGTCCAAGTCACTGGGCAACACGGTCAGCATCACCGCGATGGCCCAGCGCTGGCGTCCGGTCGAGTTGCGGTACTACCTCGGCGGGGTGCACTACCGCTCGGCGATCGAGTACTCGCCGGAGGCGCTGGACCAGGCCGCGGCCGCCTACGGCACCATCGAGAACTTCGTGCAGCGAGCGGTCGAGGTGGTCGGCGTACCGGCCGAGCCGGGTGAGGTGCCCGCGGACTTCGCCGAGGCGATGGATGACGACCTGAACGTCTCGCAGGCGCTGGCGGTACTGCACGGTGCCCGGCGGGCCGGCAACACGGCGCTGGCCAACTCGGACAAGGCAACGGCCGCCGAGGCGCTGGCCTCGGTACTGGCGATGACCGAAGTGCTGGGGCTGAATCCGCTGCGCTGGCAGGCAGATTCCGGCCAGGCGCTGACCGAGACGGTGGGCAAGCTGGTGGAGTTGGCGCTGAGCCAGCGGCAGGCCGCCCGCGAACGCAAGGACTACCAGGCCGCCGACGCGATCCGGGACGAGCTGATCCGGGCCGGGGTTCAGGTGGAGGACACCCCGGACGGGCCGCGCTGGACGCTGGCTCACTAGGGTGTGTCTCGTCATCCCATGCTCTGCTGCGCAGCGCCCGGGCAGCCGATCTGCCGCGTTGTCGTCGTCGCCGATAGCGCTGCTATCGGCTCCTCCTCCGCCT
>DASUAC010000345.1:0-2187 GCA_035763985.1 Jatrophihabitans sp.
CGCTCCGATCGGCGCGCCGCCGGGCATCACGGCGGCGCAGCCGAGGAGTTCCAGCCGCCGGGCCAGCACCGGATCGTCGTTGGTGTAGGGCAGCACCACGAACCCGTCGTCGACCAGGTGCTCGCAGGCGGCGAGCAATTCCGGGCCGTCCGGCAGCAGGGTGCGTTCGTCGGCGATCACCTCGACCTTGATCCAGTCGGTCCGCAACGCCTCCCGGGCCAGCTTGGCGGTCAGCACCGCCTCGGCCGCGGTCCGGCATCCGGCGGTGTTCGGCAGCACCGCGATGCCGAGCCGATCGAGCACGTCCAGCACCGAACCGGAGGCGCCGGCTGCCACCCGGCGCATCGCCACCGTGGTCAGTTCGGTGCCCGACTCGGTCAGGATCTCGGCCAGCCCGTCCAGGCTCGGCGCGCCACCGGTGCCCACGATCAACCGGGAGTGGAACGTCCGGTCCGCCAGCCGGAACTCGCCGGTCATGGCCGGTCGCCGACTCGGGGCCGTGCCGCCGGGGTGCGGGCGAACGGCAGCGCCAGCAGCACCGCCACCACGAAGGACGCGATGGACGCCGACAGCCACGGATGGCCCAGCGTGTGCAGGTGCTCGCCGGCCTTCGTCCAGAAGTTCGACCAGCCGTGGAGCGAGCCCGGATTGATCAGCTGGTACAGCACGAACCCGGCCAGCCAGGCGGCCAGCATGCCGGGCCGGGACGGCGCGTCCACCGACACGTCCCACTGCCGCCACGGCGTACGCAGCCAGCCGGCGATCAGCACGCCGGACAGCGGGATGAACACGCCGCCGATCAGGTAGAGGAAATTGGCGTAATCGCTGATGTTGATGCTCAGCGCCAGCACCGTGGTCACCGTGCCGATGGCCAGGCTGAGCACCCGGCGGTCCCAGCCGGGGCGCAGGTTCTGGATCGAGATGGCGGTGGAGTAGACGTTGGCGAAGCTCTGGTCGGTCTCCCGGATCACCAGCATCGCAAAGGCGATCGTGCCCAGCGGCAGCCCGATGAACAGGTCGAAGATCCGGTTGCCGTCCTCGCCGACCTGGCTCAGCGAGACCAGCCCGATCAGCAGGCAGGCCACCTGGGTGATGCCGTAGCCGAGGAAGCCGCCGGCGAAGGCGGCACCGGCCGAACGCGAGTGCCGGGAGTAGTCGGCACCGAGCGGCACCCAGGAGATGGTGAGTGCCATCGCGGAGTCGACCGCCAGCCAGAAGCCGGTCCAGGAACCGGTCAGCCGGCTGCCGTGCCGGTGCAGCAGGCCGACCGCGAGCACGATCAGGGCCAGCACCACCAGCACCGAGACGTACTTGCGCAGCGCCCGGATCCAGCCCAGCGGCCGGATGGTGAGCGCCGTGGTGACGATGCCGGCGGCCAGGATGCACGCCCAGCGCGGCAGGTGGCCGTGGGTCAGCGCGGTCAGGCCGAGTGAGATGGTGACCAGTTCGAAGATGGCCCAGCCGAGGCATTGCAGGATGTTCAGCACGGTCGGCAGCGCCGAGGTGCGGGCACCGAGCAGGCCGCGCAGCAGCACCATGGCCGGCGCGCCGGTCCGGGCGCCCAGCACCAGCGAGGCGCCGAGGATCAGGCCGCCGAGCACCGAACCGACCACCGCCGCGGTCACCGCCGCGGCGAAGCTGAGCTGCGGCGCACCGTACGGGGCCAGCACCGCGATCGCGCCGCTGAAGCCGAGCAGGCTCACCCCGACGTTGCCCCAGAAACCCAACTGGTCGAACAGGCCGAGCGTGCGCGGCGCCGGCTCGTACAGGGTCGGCGGCGCCTCGGCGGCTTCGGCAACCGGCCCCGCGGGACTGGTTTGGACGGCCATCGGGCGACCTCTCTTCCTTCGCCGGCATTACCCGGATCAGGTTCGGCGGTCGGTGGCGCACTCACAGCCACCCTCTCAGCCCGTTCAGCCGGGCTCCCGCGGGGACTCCCCTAGGTTAGTACGGTGACCGCCGTGGCAGACACTCCCATCGCGTTGACCATCGCCTCGTCGGACTCCGGCGGTGGCGCCGGCATCCAGGCCGACCTCAAGGCCTTCGCCCGGTGCGGCGTGCACGGCACCTCGGTGATCGTCGCGCTGACCGCGCAGAACACCGTCGGGGTGAGCGCGATCCACCAGTGCCCGCCGGAGTTCATCGAGGCACAGCTGACCGCGTTGCTGGCCGACCTGCCGCCCCGGG
>DASUAC010000346.1:0-2760 GCA_035763985.1 Jatrophihabitans sp.
GGCCGCGGTGGCCTACCGTGGCGTGCTGGCCGGCGTGTTCGTCGGCATGGAGGTGCTGGTACCGCTCACCCTCACCGTGCAATGGCACTACAAGCCGATCCTGGCCGGGTTGCCGCTGATGTTCACCGCCGTCGCCTGGGCGGTCGCGTCCCAGATCCACGGACGATCACCACGGGTACCCAAGGCGATCTTCCTCCGGCTGGGCCTGTTCCTGATGGCGGTCGGCGGCCTCGGCATGGCGCTGGTGGCCACCCGGACCGCTCCGGGCTGGCTGGCCTTCGCGGTCTGGCCGGCAGCCGGCGCGGGTGCCGGCTTCGGCATCACCTCGGTCAGCGTGGCGTTGATGGAATACACCACCGATGCCGATCGGGGCACGGACGCGGCCTCGCTGCAGCTGTCGGACTCCTCCGGCTCGGCGGTCACCGCCGCCTTCGCCGGAGCGATGGTCTCGCTGGCGGTCCAGGGCCGGATCTCCTACGGCGGCGGGTTCGCCATTGCCTTCCTGACCATGGCGGTGCTCGCGGTGACGGCGGCGACGCGCGCCGGTCGGTTGCGGCCACCCGGTTCGCCGAACGGTCTGCGGCCGGTCGACGCGACTCCGGGCCCCGTAAGCTGACCGGTGATGCCCTACCTGGATCATGCCGCGACCACCCCGGTGCTGCCCGAGGTCATCGAGACGATGACCGCCGCGATGAGCAGGCTCGGCAACCCGTCGTCCCTGCACACCTCCGGCCGGCAGGCCCGGCGACTGGTGGAGGAGTCCCGCGAGCTGGTTGCCGAGGTGCTGGGCGCCCGGCCGTCCGAGGTGATCTTCACCAGCGGCGGCACCGAGGCGGACAACCTGGCGGTCAAGGGGATCTATCTCGCCCGCCGGGCGGCCGACCCGCGTCGGCGCAAGGTGCTGATCAGCGCGGTGGAGCATCACGCGGTGCTGGACTCGGCCCGCTGGCTGGTCGAGCACGAGCAGGCCGAACTGGTGCTGCTGCCGGTGGACGGCCGCGGCCGGGTGCGGCCGGAGACCCTCGCCGCCGCGATCGCCGAGGACCCGGCGGCGGTGGCGCTGGTCAGCGTGATGTGGGCGAACAACGAGGTCGGCACCATCCAGCCGATCGAGCAGCTGGCCGCGTCGGCCGCCGAGCACGGCATCCCGTTCCATACCGACGCGGTGCAGGCGGTCGGCATCCTGCCGGTGTCCTTCGCCGACTCCGGGGTGGCCGCGATGACGGTGACCGGACACAAGCTCGGTGGCGCGTACGGCACCGGAGCCCTGCTGCTCGGCCGGGATGTCGGCTGCCAGCCGGTGCTGCACGGCGGCGGACAGGAGCGCGAGGTGCGCTCGGGCACCTTGAACACCCCGGGCGTGCTCGGCTTCGCCACCGCGCTGCGGCTGGCCGCCGAGCGTCGTGCCGAGCTGGCCACCGAGCTGATCCGGCTGCGTACCGCGTTGATCGACGGCATCCAGGCCGAGGTGCCGGACGCGCTGCTGAACGGCGATCCGGTCCACCGGCTGCCCGGCAACGCCCACCTGTCCTTCCCCGGCTGTGAGGGTGACTCGCTGCTGATGCTGCTGGATGCCAAGGGCATCGAGTGCTCCACCGGCTCAGCCTGCTCGGCCGGCGTGGCCCAGCCGTCGCACGTGCTGCTGGCGATGGGTGCCGACGAGGCCCGGGCCCGCGGATCGCTGCGGTTGACCCTCGGCCATTCCTCCACCGACGCCGACGTGCAGGCCGTGCTGGCCGCGATCGGGCCGGTGGTCGAGCGCGCCCGGCGGGCGGGCATCTCCGCCGGGCCGGCTGCCGAGCGGGTGCCGTCGTGACCATGGCCGGGGCGTAGCAGATGAGGGTGCTGGCCGCGATGAGCGGCGGGGTGGATTCGGCGGTGGCCGCGGCCCGGGCGGTCGACGCCGGCTGGGACGTCACCGGAGTGCATCTGGCGCTGTCCCGGGCACCGGCCGCGTTGCGTACCGGCAGCCGTGGCTGCTGTTCGCAGGAGGACGCCCGGGACGCCCGGCGCGCCGCCGACGTACTGGGAATCCCGTTCTACGTGTGGGATTTCGCCGAACGGTTCGCGTCCGAGGTGATCGAGGACTTCGTCGCCGAGTACGCCGCCGGCCGCACGCCCAACCCGTGCCTGCGCTGCAACGAGAAGATCAAGTTCTCCGCCCTGCTGGACCGGGCGCTGGCACTCGGCTTCGACGCGGTGGTCACCGGCCACCATGCCCGGCTGGCCGACGGGGTGCTCTCCCGCTCGGTGGACGCGGCCAAGGACCAGTCGTACGTGCTCGCGGTGCTGACCCCGGAGCAGTTGCGGCACGCCGCCTTCCCGCTCGGCGACTCGACCAAGGAGCGGGTACGGGCCGAGGCCGCCCGGCGTGGCCTGGCGGTCGCCGACAAGCCCGACTCGCACGACATCTGCTTCATCGCCGATGGCGACACCCAGGGTTTCCTGGGCCGCCGGCTCGGTCAGCAGCCGGGTGCGATCGTCGACACCGAGGGCCAGGTGGTCGGCACCCATTCGGGCACCTTCGGCTTCACCGTCGGCCAGCGCCGCGGGCTCAACCTGAGTCGGCCGGCCCCGTCCGGGCAACCCCGGTACGTGCTGGCCATCCAGCCCAGGACCAACACCGTGGTGGTCGGCAGCGCCGAGGAGCTGACGGTGGAGGTGGTTCGCGCGCACCGGCCGGTCTGGATCGCGCCCCGGCCGGAAGGCAGCTTCCGCTGCTCGGTCCAGCTGCGCGCGCACGGGCTGACCTCACCGGCC
>DASUAC010000347.1:0-4614 GCA_035763985.1 Jatrophihabitans sp.
ACGTAGTCAGGTCAATCATTGGCATATCTTTCCGCGTAGTCGCTCGGGGCGAGGGAGCTGATTGGCCTCGGCATAGAGCGCCATCTCGTGCTCAGGCGGCGCAATTACGGACGTCTACTCGCGGGACGACGCTGACGCTGAGCTCGGCGGCGCGCGTGCGCGAGTCGTTTCCAGCATCGGCGCGATATGCCTCGTCCGCACGGCTCGCTCATCCGGCAAGCACGGACCTCGGCGCAACCAGTCCGATCGTTCATGCTTCGTGCCTCCACCATGTGGTCAGGCCGTTAGCTCCGACTGTCGGTCCTTGGCGTCCCACAGGAACTGCGACATGTGCTGCATCGTGACGAATCCATCGCCAGCCAGACGCAGCAGTACGTCGTTGCTCCACAAGATCAAGCGGCCGATCGTCCACTGGACTCGTGCAGCTTCGGGAAGCTCGAGGTCATAGACGAGCTTGGCGATCTCGCGCTTGCCGCCGACAGGACTGCTGTAAGTCAGGATAGGCAGGAAGCGATCTGGCTGCATGATGCACAACACTTTTGTCAGTAGCGACTCCTTGAAGCCGGGCATGCCGCGGTCACGGTTCTCGGTGATCAAAGTGGTCAGCCGGTCCTCCATCGGGATGTGGTCCGGGCCGTAGAGCAAGAAGTCGATCGTGTCGCGCGTTCGCTGGGCTGCCGCCTCGACGCCCATATTGTTCCAGGCCGAGTTGAAAACTGACATGTTGCCGGGACGTGCCCCGGTCTCGGTGTTGGCAAAGTCCTTCAGATCCTGCGGATCACACGACTGCAGGCCGTGCCGGCTGAACACGCGCTGGTAACGCTGCCAGTACGCCGTTACCTCCGGTTCGGGCTCGGGCTGCCGTGTCAGAAAGTCCTGCTTCAGTCGTGCGACGCGGGCTAACCGCTCCGGGTCGACGTTCTCGGGTCCCGGGAAGCGTCGGCGTGCTTCTGCGAACGTGTCGACTGGTCGCGGCGCAATCCTCGCCGAGCCGCGCAGCCACTCGTTGCCGCAGGCGAGGCATGCGACCTTCACGCGACCGTCGTCTAGCTTCTCGATGAGGTCAATGTCGTCGCTCTGACACTGCTCGCATACCAGCACGGCTTGCCTCCCGAACGCGTCATACAAGATCCGGTCACTCGGATTCTGCACCAGCCGTCGGCCACTCGGCTGGCTGGCGAAAGGGCTGCGGCCGCCGGTGGTCCAGTGTCGGCGGTTGAGCACCTTCTTCTGCAGCAGCAAGAATCTAGCGTGGCGCACCGTCCTGCGAGGCCAGCAGCATCAGACACCGCTCGGGACTTTCCACATGCGCGTTGTGGCCGAGACCGGGCAGCGTCACGACCGGCACGCCCCATTGCCCGAGCTGCTCGTCGGTGTTCATCGGGTCGAACTCGCCGCGCGCCAGCGTGACCGCCGCCGGAGAGCGCGCCACCAGGCCGGCCATGTCCGGCGCTCCGACGCCGAAGGCCAGCGGGTCCAGCGCGAGGCGCCACCGGCCGTCCTCCTGCACCAGCCCGGCCGTCACCGCCGGATCGTCGGCGGCCAGCAGGCCCACCAGCCCGGACACCCGCAAGTGCCGCACGGCCGCCTCTTCGCGCGAGGCGAACCACGCCACCGGCCGCCGAACCAGCGCCTGTGCCTTATCGAGCTCCTCCTCCGTCCAGGCGACCTTGATCCCCAACCCCGCGACCGCGGCCACCGGCGCCCCGGCGGCGGCCAGCGCGAGGCCGACCACCCCGCCCAGGGAATGCCCCAGCACCACGGTCCGGCCACCCGGTTCCACGAGAGGACGCACCGCCGCGGCTAGACCGTCGAACGTGTATTCCGGCAGCGGCGTCGAGCCGCCATGACCGGGCAGATCCGGCGCCAGCCACCGGCCCGGCCACCGGTCCGCGAGCATCGGTTGCCACCCGGCCCACACCTCGCAAGTCGCGCCGAGTCCGTGCAGCAGAAGCAGCAACGGGTCACCGCCCCCGCCGCTGAGCACCCGAAGACCGCCGTCCATAGCGGGATTCTGTCATTCAGGCAGGAGGGGCCGGTTCGTTACCGGAGCAGGCCGCAATCGACATGGCCTTGCCTGGTCGCGATCGCTCGCGCGCCGCATCGCGAAGCCGGCCAGTTCACCGCATCGCCGCGCGACATCCTCATTGCCTGGCAACACCGGTCGGGCTGCGAGCCGCCGATCGAGCGCAGCTCCGCCGACATGCTTCCCAACCACGCCGGATCGACTCCCGCGCGTTGTCTAGGAGCGCAAGACGATCTGATCGTCAACCCCGCCAAGGGCCGGATCGCCATATGCTCCACTAGTCAGGAAACCGGATACCCGTGCTCGCTCACGTCTCCGGTCAGTGGTTCGAGTAAAGGAGTTCTGGTGGGCGATACTGGGATTGAACCAGTGACCCCTACCGTGTCAAGGTAGTGCTCTCCCACTGAGCTAATCGCCCTTGCGGCCGCGTCCGGCAGAGCCCGCAGCCAGAGGTGGAGACGGGATTTGAACCCGTGTACACGGCTTTGCAGGCCGTTGCCTCGCCTCTCGGCCACTCCACCGAGTGTGCCTGGCGGCCTCGATCGAAACCGCCAACGACCGAGCGGACGACGGGATTCGAACCCGCGACCCTCACCTTGGCAAGGTGATGCGCTACCAGCTGCGCTACGTCCGCGTGCTGCCGTACGCCACCCAGGAGCGGCATCAGCACCGAGCCTGAACTTTAGCCGATGCCGTTTGGTGCCTCCAAACCGGGTACCGGGCGGCAACGCGACTCAGCCGGCCGGCACCAGCCGCTGCCAGGCGGCGTCCACCTGCCGGGCCAGTGCGTCCCGGCTGCCGGAGTTGTCCAGCACCACGGTGGCCACCGCCCGGCGCTGCTCATCGCTGGCCTGCCGGGCGATCCGGGCCCGCGCCTCGTCCTCAGGCAAACCTCGCAATCCCAGCCTGGCCAGCCGGTCCGCGAGCGGCGCCTCGACCACCACCACCGCGTCGAAGTTGCCCGCCAGGTCGTTCTCGGCCAGCAGCGGCACGTCGTAGACCACCACCGAGTCGGCCCCGGCGTCGGCCATCAACGAGGCGCTGCGTTCGGCCACCAGCGGGTGCACGATCGCGTTCAGCGCGGCCAGCGCCGCGGGGTCCTCGAACACCAGCCTGGCCAACGCCGGCCGGTCCAGCGAGCCGTCCGGCCGCAGCACGCCGGCGCCGAACCGCGAGACCACCTGGGCCAGCCCTGGCGAACCCGGCTGCACCACCTCGCGGGCCAGTTGGTCGGCGTCGATCACCACCGCGCCCAGCTCGGCGAACCGGGCCGCCGCGGTGCTCTTGCCGCTGCCGATCCCGCCGGTCAGCCCGATCCTCAGCACCAGAACCAGCCCAGCATCAACTGCCCGACGGCGAGGCGGAGGCGGACCCGGACGGCATGCCGGTGTCGCTGCCGGACGTGTCGCTGGGCGACGGGGTGGCGGTGACGCCCGGCACCCCGTCGAAGCCGGCGGTAGCCACCAGCGCCGCCTGGGCGAGCGCCACCAACCCGGCGGTCGGTGCGGCGGCGACCAGCTTCGGGTCCACCGTCACCGCCACCGTGCGCGGCCCCTCGGCCACCACCAGCGTCGGATTGCCGTACCCGACCAGGATGGTGGCCGGGTCGCCGCCGACCGCCGCGTCCTGCTGCTTGGCGCCGTGCGAGCGGTAGTCCGCCACGGTGCCGCGTACCCGGGTGGCCGCCTGATCGGCCGAGTCGTACAGGCTGATGCCGATCTCCAGCTGCGGCTCCGGAGCCGGCTTGCCCCGTACCGGGGTGGCCAGCCCGTACCGGCAGTTGAGGTAGGTCAGCCGGCCGATGTCCGGCTCGGCGATGCCGCGGACGAACTGGGTACGCCCGATCACCGGCCGGCCCAGCGCCTCCTCCACGGTGTCCAGCGGCACCAGGTCGGCACACTCGCCCCCCAGCGTCGGCGCCGCGGTGGCGGTCGGCGGCGCCGAGGAACTCGGCGTGCTCGCGGAACTGCTGGCCGACGCGCCGGACGAGGACGGCGGCGCGCTGTTCGGCGTCGACTTGCTGCAGCCGGTCAGCAGGACGACCAGCGCCAACCCGGCCGAGGCGAGCGCGGCGAATCTGGACGACACGGCGTCCACGGTAACCCGCAGGACGCGGACAGGCCCGGAAGGCGAACCTTCCGGGCCTGTCCGACGAACTCGATCTACCGGCCCGCGAGCTTCTCCCGCAGCGCGGCCAGCGCCTCGTCCGAGGCCAGCGTGCCGCTGGAGTCAGCCGGCGGCTCGGAGGAGTACGAGGTGGCCTCGCCGGCCTCGACAGCCGCCTCGGCGTCGGCCCGCTGGGCCTCCTCCAACTGCCGGCGGTGCGCCTCGAACCGCTCCCGGGCCGCGGCGTACCGCTTCTCCCAGGCCTCCCGCTGCTCCTCGTAACCCGGCAGCCACTCCTGGGTCTCCGGGTCGAAGCCCTCCGGGTAGATGTACTCGCCCTTGTCGTTGTACTGGGCCTCCATGCCGTACTGGGACGGGTCGAAGTGCTCATCGGCCAGCGAGCCCTCGTTCGCCTGCTTCAGCGACAGCGAGATCCGGCGCCGCTCCAGGTCGATGTCGATGACCTTGACCATCAGCTCGTC
>DASUAC010000348.1:0-2353 GCA_035763985.1 Jatrophihabitans sp.
TTGGACTGCTCGAGCACCGTCAGCGGCTGCGCAACGGCCTTCTGCAGGGCGGCGTAGACGTCGTCGCTGGAGACCGCGGTGGCGCTCTTGTCGAAGTACTGCAGCAGCACCCCGGAATACTCCGGGATCAGGTCGATCGAGCCGTCCTTCAACGCCGGGATGTAGGTCTCCCGGCTGCCGATGTTGAGCTTGGTCGACACCTTGACGCCCTTGGCCTTCAAGGCCTCGGCGTAGATGTCGGCGAGCACCACGTTCTCCTGGAAGTTCGCCGAGCCGACCACGACGGTGTCGGTCGGCGCCTGGCTGCCGCCGGCACCGCTGCTGCCACTCGAGGTCGGGTTGGAGCTGCTGCCACATGCCGCCAGCACCAGCAGGGCGGCACTGGCCGCGATCGCAGTCACTGCACGTACGGTCTTCATTTGCCTATCTCCCCTGTCGGTTGACGTCAGATAGTAGCGAGGTGGAAGAGATCAACTTGCCGAACCCGCGGTGATCAGCCCGGCCTGGTCCAGTTCGGCCCGGCTCAGCTGCCGATTGGCATAACGGCCGCTGACCCCACGGGACACCGCGTAGCGCTGCACGATCGCCAGCACCAGGTCGACCAGCAGCGCCAGGGCCGCGACCAGCACCGCGCCGGACGCCATCTGCGGATAGTCCTGCGAGGCCAGCCCGTCCAGCAACAGCCGGCCGAGCCCGCCCAGGCCCACGTACGCGGTGACCGTCGCGGTGGCGATGACCTGCAGGAACGAACTGCGCACGCCGGAGAAGATCAGCGGCAGCGCATTGGGCAGTTCCACCCGGAACAGCACCTGGGAACCGCGCATGCCCATGCCCTGCGCGGCGTCCTTGACGCCCGGGTCGACGTTGTCGATGCCGGCGTAGGTGTTGCTCAGCATCGGCGGAATTGCCAGCAATACCAGCACGATCTCGCTCGGGATGTAGTAGCTGGCGTTGCTGGTGCCGTGGATGTGCGGCGCCAGCAGGATGTAGAAGAAGGTCAGCAGGCCGACCGTGGGCAGCGCCCGGAACGAGTTTGCGACGGCCACCACGGCGAACGTGCCACGCCGGGTGTGCCCGATCAGCAGGCCGATCGGGATCGCGATCGCGGCGGCGATCAGCAGCGCTACCACGGAATACTGCAGGTGCTCGCGCAACCGGGCGGGCACCCCGTCCGGACCGGACCAGTGGCTGGAGTCGGACAGCCAGTTCGTGACGTCGGTGACGATCATGCCGGCCGCACCGCCCGGCGCCACGGGGTGAGCGAACGGCCGAGCAGCTGGATCGTCACGTCGAAGACCAGCGCCAGCAGCACCGACAGCACGATGCCGAGCAGGATCGGCGCCTGGTAGGCCAGCTGGAAGCCGTTGGTGAACAGCTGCCCCAGCTCCGGCACCCCGATCAGCGCCGAGACCGACACCAGGCTGACGTTGGAGACCGCCGCTACCCGCAGTCCGGCGGCGATCACCGGGACGGCGAGCGGCAGTTCCACCCGTATCAATCGACCGAAACCGCGATAGCCCATCGCGGTGGCAGCCTGCAGCACGTCGTCCGGGACCGCGGCCAGGCCGTCGGCGACCACCCGGACCAGCAACGCGACGGTGTAGATGGTCAGCGCCACCACCACGTTGGTCGGATCCAGGATCTTGGTCTTGAGGATGCCCGGCAGCACGATGAACAGGGCCAGCGACGGGATGGTGTAGAGCAGCCCCGCGATGCTCACCAGCGGCGGGTAGGCCCACCGGTAACGCCGGGCCAGCCAGCCGAGCGGCAGCGACAGGATCAGCCCGAACAGCAGCGGCAACGCCGACAACCGGGCATGCCAGCCGAGCCACGACAGGATCTGGCTCTGGTGCTGCTGGAAATAACTGATCATCGCGCAGGCTCGCCGGAGCGGCCTTCGATCAGCGCAGGCTCGCCGGAGCGGCCTTCGATCAGCGCCAGCACCTCCGAGGCGGTGATGCTGCCGACCAACCTGCCGTCCGCGTCGACCACCACGCCACGGCCGGTGGGCGAGGACAGGCAGGCGTCCAGCACCGCGCGCAGGCTGCCGCCGTCGGTGGCCAGCGTGCCGCCCCGGTGCACCAGTTGCTCGGTGACCGGGCTGCCGGGCGCCACCTCATCGGCGCGCAGCCAACCCTGCGGCGCGTTCTGATCGTCCACCACCAGCAGCCAGCCGTCGGCGTTGTCGGTGCCTGCGAACGAGGCGTTCAGCCGTACCGTCTGCTCCTCCCGGGTGGGCAGTCCGGTCACCGGACGGAAGCCGAGCGCCCGGTAACCCCGGTCGCGGCCGACGAAGCCCGCGACGAAGGCGTCCGCCGGCTCGCCGAGCAGGTCGGCCGGGGTGGCCAGCTGG
>DASUAC010000349.1:0-8094 GCA_035763985.1 Jatrophihabitans sp.
CGGGCGTGGCCTCGCCGCTGGCCGGCAAGCCGGAGATCGACTTCGTGGTGTACCGCGAGGGCACCGAGGGCCCGTACGTCGGCAACGGCGGCCGGCTGCGCGCCGGCACCGGCCACGAGGTGGCCACCGAGGTGAGCCTGAACACCGCGTTCGGGGTGGAGCGGGTGGTCCGGGCCGCGTTCGAGGCCGCCCGGCGGCGTGACCGCAAGCAATTGACCTTGGTGCACAAGACGAATGTGCTGGTGCACGCGGGCGGCTTGTGGTCGCGGGTGGTGGCCGAGGTGGCCGCCGAGTACCCGGACGTGACCGTGGGCTATCAGCACGTGGACGCCGCGACCATCCACCTGGTGACCGATCCGGGCCGGTTCGACGTGATCGTCACCGACAACCTGTTCGGCGACATCATCACCGACCTGGCCGCCGCCGTCTCGGGTGGAATCGGCTTGGCCGCCAGCGGAAACGTGAATCCGGCGCGGACCACACCGTCGATGTTCGAGCCGGTGCACGGCTCGGCGCCGGACATCGCCGGCCAGGGCAAGGCCGATCCGACCGCGGCCATCCTGTCGGTGTCGATGCTGCTGGCCCACCTCGGCCGGACCGATGAGGCGGCTCGGGTGGAGGCCGCGGTGGCCGCCGACCTGGCCTCGCGGGATCCGGCGGACCCCGGCTCCACCGGCGAGATCGGCGAGCGGATCGCGTCCTCGGTCTGAGCCGGCCGGCGTCGGCTCTGTCCCGGCGGGCGGGCCGCGTCGGCTCTGTCCCGGCGGCCGGGCCTTGGCGCGAACGGGCGGCCCTCAGCCGCGGGGGAGTGCCTTCACCGCGCAGTCGGTCGCCGTGCAGTCGGTTCCTGCGCAGTCGGTCACCGCGCAGCTGCTCCCCGCGGCGTCGCCGGTGCCGCAGTCCGAGCCACAGGGCCCGGTGGCCTGCCGGATCGCGTCGTCCAGCTGCCGCTCTCGTTCGTCCCGGCCGGCGGAGCTGAGCAAGCCGTAGCCGATGCCGAGCAGGACCAGCGCGAGCAGCAGCACCAGCTCGCCGACCAGGTGTCCGGCTACCGAGCCGGCCGCCCAGCCCAGCAGACCGCCGGCCACCAGCAGCGCCGCCGCGACCGGCAGCAGCATGATCGCCAGCTGCCGGCGCCGCCGTGGCGGCACGCTTCCCAAGTCCGCAGTCACGCCCACCAGTATCCGTGCTGCTGGCGCCGAGGTTGCTATCGGTAGCCTCGACGCTGTGCGTATCGCGAGATTTGTAGCCGGCGGCAGCATCTCCTGGGGCGTGGTGGAGGCACCGGCCGAGACCGGCGACAACCCGCCGTTCGAGTCGTTGACCGTCGCGGCGATCAAGGATCACCCGATGGGCCCGATCGAGTTCACCGGCGACCGGTACGCGATCACCGACGTCCGGCTGCTCGCGCCGATCCTGCCGAGCAAGGTGATCTGCCTCGGACGCAACTACGCCGCGCACGCCGCCGAACTGGGCAACGACGTGCCGGCGCGGCCGCTGATCTTCCTCAAGCCGTCCACCTCGGTCATCGGCACCCAGGACGTGATCCGGCTGCCGGCGGACTCGGCCCAGGTCGAACACGAGGCCGAACTGGCCGTGATCATCGGCCGGGTGGTCAAGGACGTGCCGCGGGACCGGGCGATGGACGTGATCTTCGGCTACACCTGCGGCAACGACGTGACCGCCCGCGACCAGCAGCGCAGCGACGGCCAGTGGACCCGGGCCAAGGGCTACGACTCGTTCTGCCCGATCGGGCCGTGGATCGAGACCACGTTCGACCCGTCCGCCGCGCGGGTGCGCTGCCTGGTCAACGGCCGGACCACCCAGGACGGCAACACCCGGGACATGATCTTCGACATCGCCACCCAGATCTCCTACATCTCGCACGTGATGACGCTGATGCCGGGTGACGTCATCCTGACCGGTACGCCGGAGGGGGTCAGCCCGATCGTGGACGGCGACACGGTGCGGGTGGTGATCGAGGGCATCGGCGAACTGGCCAACCCGGTGCGTGCCAAGGGCTGAGCGCGATTGTCGGCGCGCCCGATTTCAAGTCGCCGGGGACCGTCCGGTAGAGTCTGCACTCGGCCCGGCCAACGCCAGCATGCCGGGCAGTAGTGGGGTATGGGGTAATTGGCAGCCCAACTGATTCTGGTTCAGTTAGTCTAGGTTCGAGTCCTGGTACCCCAGCGCAGTATGGTGAAACGCAGTACCGTCCGGCGCGAGCCGGACTCCTAGGGCCCCGTCGTCTAGCGGCCTAGGACGCCGCCCTCTCACGGCGGTAGCGAGGGTTCGAATCCCTTCGGGGCTACCAACTTGTTCCACCAAGCCGGCGGCTGACCGGCTGTCCCCGTCGCCGTCCGGCAGACTGGCCGGGTGAAATCCCGAAACCCTGGTATGTGGTGGGGTACGGCGATCGAGGCCCCGGATCCCAGCGCCTTGGCGAGGTTCTATGCCGAGCTCCTCGGTCTGCCCGTCGCGCACGAGGAACCGGGCACGGCCATCGTCGCCGGCTCGCCGAGCGGACCGTTCTTCGTGTTCCAGCAGGCGGACGGCTACCGCGCTCCGGCCTGGCCGCCGGCCGAGGGGGAGCAACGGCCCATGATGCACCTCGACTTCCAGGTCGGCGATCTGGACGCGGCGGTCGCCGAGGCCGTCGCCCTCGGTGCCACGGTGGCGCAGCTCCAGCCGCAGCAGAACGTCCGGGTGCTCTTCGATCCGGCCGGCCACCCGTTCTGCCTCTGCTTCGACGAGGGATGACCGGGCGTCCCGCTCGTCAGCGTGGCTTGTCGGGCTCGACCAACCGGCCGCCGGCGGCGGTCGCCGCGATCACCATGCCGGCGGTCAGCAGGATCACGTCCTTGAGCACGTACTGGCCCTCCAGCGTCGGCATGTGGTCCCGCCCGGCGAACATCCGGCCGGGCAGCAGCACGATCGGCGACAGGATGCCGGTCAGATGGATCGCCATCAGCCCGACGGCCAGCCGCAGCCACCGTCCGGTGATGAGCAGCAGCCCGATGCCGCACTCCAGCGTCGCGACCAGGGCCATCGCGGCCATCCCCGGGAGCACGGTGGGCACCAGCCCGAGTGTCAGCAGGTGCATGGTCGCCAGCACCAGGCTCTGGGCCGGGCTCATCCCCGGGAAGTACTTGAGGAAACCGAAGCCCAGCAGCACCGCGCCGTAACTGATGCGCAGCGCCGCGAGGCTGTGCCGGACCAGCCAGCGAACCGCGGCGGCTCGGCCTCGGCCGGCTGCGGCGGCGAGCCGGTCGTCGGTACGCAGCCGGCCGGCGGGAGCCGGCGCGACGATGGTCGAAGTGCCGGACGACAGCGGGGCACTATGCGGATACACCTCGTTGGACATGAGTTTTTCCGATGCTCGATGGCGGCGGTGAGCCCGAAAAATAACTGAGCCGACCCGCCGGATCCATTAGCCGGAATTAATCAAGAAACCCTTATCGGCTATGCCGAAAGCATTTCTTTCTGGTGCTTGCCGGCGTCCGGATATATGGCCGCGGCGAAACTCGTGGGCCAACTGCGAACCTTCTGATGTTGAACGTTGAAAGATAATTCCGGCGATATTGACTCGCACGCGGCAGAGCGGTTTCGGACGGTTCGCGCAACTCGCACCGCCGAACCGCTTGAGTGCCGACGGCGGCTGCCGATAGGAAGACCCGTCGTCCGCCACAAAACGCTTCAGCAAGCCCTTGCTTGTAGAAGGACAGCCCTGCGTTGGAGGAGGAACCGTGCATTTGCCGTCCACCCTGTCCCGGCTCGTACGACTGGCCACCGCTGCGCTCTGCGCGGTTCCGCTGGTCTCGGCGGTGGCCATCGCCACCGCTCCGGCCGCCGAGGCGGCGAGTGTGCCCAGCCTGCACGCCCCGTACTTCGGGCCGCGGATCGAGCCGATGGTGCCGTACGTGGAGCAGAACTCCTGCCAGCCGGGTTTCCGGGCGGGCTCGGCGGCGCTGGCCCGGCTGCTGGTGCGGACCTACCCGAACACCTCCGCCGGCGGCCCCCGGGGCTGCCTGGCCGGCTCGCCCAGCGAGCACTACGACGGCCGGGCGGTCGACTGGATGAACTCGGTGAAGAACCCGGTGCAGGCCATGCAGGCCGCCTCGGTGATCAAGTTCCTGCTGGCCACCGACTCCTACGGCAACAAGTACGCGATGGCCCGCCGGATGGGCATCATGTACATGATCTGGGACAACCACATCTGGGGCATGTGGAGCGGCCGGTGGGAGGACTACAATGGCTGCACCACGACCCCGTCGCCGGCGCTGGACACCGCCTGCCACCGCGACCACATCCACTTCTCGATGTCCTGGGACGGCGCGCTCGGCTACACCTCGTTCTGGAGCCGCAAGGTGGTCACCACCCCGGACTACGGCCCGTGCCGGCCCCGGGACCTGAACTGGGCGGCCGACTACGCCGTGTTCCGCACCGTGCCGTGCCCGAACTACCCGCAGGTCGCCGCTCCGGCAGGGTCCTCGGCGGTGATGATCGGGCTGGTGCAGTACTCCGGTGTGGCGCTGTTCCCCGGCATGACCGGTGAGCCGGTGAAGGTCGTCCAGCGGGCGTTCAACAAGCCGGTCACCGGCCGGTACGACGCGGTGACGGTCGCGGCGGTGAACCGCGTCAAGATCGCGCACCGGTTGCCGGTGAACGGCGTGGTGGATCCCACCATCTGGCGGTTGCTGCTGGCGGCATACCGGCCCCGCTCCTGACGGCCCTGCCGGGCGTTGCCCGGCTCGCCGTCGGCCATGGCGGCTCAGCGTCGGCGCGGCTCAGCCGTCGGCGGGGCTCAGCCGTCGGCCAGGGTGGCGTACCGGCCGCGATGGTGGGCCAGCGGCGCGACGTCCTCGCCGATCGTCACGCGCTCGATGACCAGCCGCATCGCCAGTCCCCAGCCGGCCGGCGACCACGGCTGGCCGGTGGCCCGGCAGCCCGCCCAGGCGGTCGCGCCGGTGAAGACCGGTCCCCACTCGGTGGCCGTCCACTCGGCGAGCCGGAACGGGCCGCCGGGTGCCGGGGCCTGGTAGCCGAACGCCTCGGCCAGTTGCCGGTCCGGCCAGCCGAGCAGGTTGAGCACTGCCGTGCCGGAATCGCGCACCGCGTCGTGCAGCTCCGACAGCGGATCCACGACGGCCAGCACCTCGCCGGGGTCGCCGTCCAGCACCAGCACCGAGGAGACGGTCAGGCCGGCTCGCTGTCCGGCGTGCTCGGCGGTCAGCAGGGCGACCGGGCTGGCCAGCCGGCCGCGCAACCGACGTACCGGGTTGCGCTCCGGTTCCGGCGGCAGGAACGGGTGCTCGCGGTGCACGGTCATGGTCTCGCCTCCGGGGACAGCGCCAGGCGCCCGGACAGCCGGGCAGGGCCTGCGGCCATTGTCCGGCGCTCGGCGGCGGCCGGGTCCGGCAGGGCCGGCGGCCGGCCGGAACCCACCGGCTACTCTCGGCGAATGCGGATCGGGGTGGTGGGAAACGGCTATTGGGCGGCGGTCACCCACGTCGCCGGCCTGCTGGCTCAGCCGGCGGTCACCCTGACCGGGCTGTGGGGCCGCGACCCCGCCAAGTCGGTGCCGGTGGCCGGTGAACACGGCATCACCGCCTACCGCGACTACGACGAACTGCTGGCCGACGTCGACGCGGTCGCCTTCTCCGTCCCGCCGCAGGTGCAGTCCGAGCTGGCCCTGCGAGCCGCCCGGCAGGGCAAGCATCTGTTGCTGGAGAAGCCGATCGCGATCAGCGAGCCGGCCGCGGACGAGCTGGCCGCGGCGGTCGCCGAGGCCGGGGTCGGTTCGGTGGTGTTCTTCACCAGCCGGTTCGACCCGGCGCGCCGGGCCTGGTTGGCCGAGCGGGCTGCCCAGTCCGGCTGGGACGGCGCCAGCGGGCTGTGGCTGGGCGCGGCGTTCGCCCCGGACAGCCCGTTCGACACGCCGTGGCGGCACGACAAGGGCGGTCTGTGGGACGTCGGACCGCACGCACTGTCACTGCTCGCCGGCGCGCTGGGCGAGGTCACCGACATCACCGCCCGGGCCGGCCGCCGCGACCTGGTGCAGCTGCTGACCGGACACGAGTCCGGGGCGCGCGGCCAGTACACGCTCAGCATCGACACCCCGCCCGCCGCCGCGCAGACCAGCCTGCTGGTCTGGGGTGAGCCGGGCAGTTATCTGCTGCCGGACGGTCCGGCGGATCCGGCCGCCTGCCTGGCGATCGCGGCCGGCGAGCTCGCCGCGCTGGCCGTCGACCCGGCGGCCGGACATCCGTGCGACGTGCACTTCGGTCGCCGGGTGGTGGCACTGCTGGCCGAGGCAGAGCGCCAGCTCGCCGGATGAAGCGCGCAGCGCCCGCGCCCGGCCCGCTGCAGGTGGTGCTGCTGGGTGCGCCGGGTTCGGGCAAGGGCACCCAGGCCGTCCGGCTCGCCGCGGACACCGGCGCCCGGCACATCTCGACCGGCGACCTGCTGCGGGCCGAGGTGGCCGCCGGCAGCCCGCTGGGGCATCGGGTGGCCGAGTACCTGGACGCGGGCGTTCTGGTGCCCGATGACGTGCTGCTCGAGTTGACGCTGCCGCTGGTCGAGCGCGCGGCGGCCGATCACGGCTACCTGCTGGACGGCTTTCCGCGTTCGGTGGACCAGGCCCGCGAGTTGGCTGCCCGGGCCAGCGAGCGGGCCGGGGTGAACCGGGCGGTCTTCCTCTCGGTTCCGCGGGACGAGCTGGTCCGGCGGCTGCTGCGCCGGGCGGCCGAGCAGGGCCGCTCGGACGACACCGCCGAGGTGATCGACCGGCGGCTGCGGGTATTCGACGAGGAGACCCGCCCGCTGCTCGACCACTACCGTCGGGCTGGCCTGCTGGCAGGAGTGGACGGCGCCGCCGACCCGGACGAGGTGGCGCGCCGGATCCGGTCGGTGCTGTCGGACGTGGTCTAGCGCTCGTCCCGCTCCCGACCCCGGCCGCGAATCATCCACAATCTGCCTAGGTTTAAACGATCTCTTCCCGGGTAGACTGCTGATACCTGGCTATGCAGTTAGCCGACGCGAGAAAACCGCGCCTTGAGTTACGACTCCATGCGTGGCACCGCCGAGCCTGGCGTTCGACAGGGATTTGATTCCGGGCTCTCGGGCAAGTGCCGCTGGTGGTGAGCTCACATCAGAGAGGTACTTGCGTGACCACCCTTTCGTTCCTAGCGGAACCAGAAGTCTTCGAAGTACACGAATCGTCCTTTGCGGACATAATTGAGCGTCTGTTCCGACAGTTCGAAGCCCGGCTTTCGCTGACCACCATCGTCTCGGTGGTCCGCGATGCCCGGGAGCAACTGCGCGGCTCACCGATGGCCGCGCTCCCCGAACTCACCGAGCGGCTGGCGATCGAGCGGCTGACCACGCTCGACGAAACGGCGGTGCTCAGCGCCTGAATCGCGGGTACGTCCGACCTCGGTGGGAGAAGAGAGAGGAAGTCAGATGGGTGCAGTGGACAAGGCCAAGGACAAGGCCGAAGAACTCGGCGGCGAGGCCAAGGAGAAGGCCGGACAGGCCACCGGCGACCGTAGCCTGGAAACCGAGGGCAAGGTCGACCAAGTGAGCGGCAACCTGAAGCAGGCAGGCGAGAAGGTCAAGGACGCGTTCAAGGACTGAGGGTCGCGTTGCGGATAGCCGCAACAGCGCCAATGGCCCATTGAATTCGGGGTAATCCTAGGAGTGACGCCATGCTTGGTTTGATCATCACGCTCATCATCGTCGGATTGATCGCCGGCGCGATCGCGCGCCTGCTGATACCTGGCCGGCAGAACATCTCGATCCTGGGCACGATCGTGCTCGGCATCATCGGATCGTTCATCGGCGGTTTCATCGGTTACGTGCTCTTCCACAAGGACAGCCAGGACGGCTTCTTCCAGCCGTCCGGGCTGCTGGGTTCGATCGTCGGTGCAGTGATCGTGCTGCTGCTCTGGGAGCGGATGACCGGCAACAGCCGCCGCAGGTCGGCATTCCGCTGATGCAGTAACTGTTGGGGGTAGGGGCGCCGGTGGCCGTCTGGGTTTCCAGACGGCCACCGGCATGTCCACCCTCGCAGGCAGTAGGCCGTACCGGATCGCC
>DASUAC010000350.1:0-16199 GCA_035763985.1 Jatrophihabitans sp.
TTCCTGGCGGTCGCCGAAGCCGGCACGGAATACCTGCGCGAGCACATGCGGTTCGTCGACATCGAGGACGACGTCGTGTACTGGTACCACGGCATCAAGCTGGACGGCCCGCACGAGTTCAAGCTGTTCACCTCGGAGTTCGACGACGACTACGACGCCGTGCCGATGTACGAGCAGATCTACGCGCTGGCCGGGCCGGTCCAGACCTACCGGGTGACCGGCGATCCCCGGATCGCGGCGGACACCGAGGCGACGCTGCGGTTGTTCGAGCGGTTCTTCCGCGATACCGAGCGTGGTGGGTACTTCTCGCACGTCGACCCGGTCACCATGCGCCCGGACGCCGAATCACTCGGCGCCAATGCCGGCCGGAAGAACTGGAACTCGATCGGCGACCACGCTCCGGCCTACCTCATCAACTACTACCTGGCCACCGGCGACGAGCGGCACCTGAAGATGTTGCAGGAGACCTTCGACCTTGTCATCGAGCACTTCTGCCATCGCTCGGACAGCCCCTTCGTCCAGGAGCGCTTCGATGCCGACTGGATGCCCGACGAGGTGCACAGCTGGCAACAGAACCGGGCGGTGGTCGGTCACAACCTGAAGATCGCCTGGAACCTGTCCCGCCTCAACAACGTCCTGGCCAAGCCCGAGTACGACAAGACCGCGGCGCACATCGGCCAGACGATGCCGGCGGTCGGCGCCGACCTCACCCGGGGCGGTTGGTACGACGTCGTCGAGCGGCTCGTCGACCCGGCCAGCGGCCGGCACCGGTTCGCCTGGCACGATCGCAAGGCCTGGTGGCAGCAGGAACAGGCCATCCTGGCCTACCTGATCCTGGCCGCGCGCCACGGCAGCGAGGAGTTCCTGGCCGAGGCCCGCGCCGCGGAGGCGTTCTACAACACCAACTTCCTCGATCACGACGAGGGCGGCATCTACTTCAACGTGCTGGCCAACGGGCTGCCCTACCTGCTCGGCACCGAGCGGCTGAAGGGCAGCCACTCGATGAGCATGTACCACACGTCCGAGCTGTGCTTCCTGGCGACGGTGTACAACAACCTGCTGCTGCGCGGCCAACCGCTCGACCTGTGGTTCCGGCCGCGGCCGGCCGACCTGCCCGGCCGGATCCTGCGGGTGGCACCGGATCTGCTTCCCCCCGGCCGGGTGGGGATCTCGGCGGTGACCATCGACGGCGAGCCGCATGCCGACTTCGATGCCGAGGCCATGACGGCCCGGCTGCCGGCCGGTTCCGATCCGGTCAAGGTGCAGGTGCGGCTGCAGGCACGTGTCGCGGGTTCGCCATGACCGAGATCGCTGACCGCACGGTTGTCGAACTGGTCGGTTCGGTGGACGGCAGCACGGCGGCGGCCGTCCACGCCGAACTGGTGCAGGCGGTCGCCCGCGGCCGTAGCGTGGTGATCGATCTGAGCGGGGTCGACTACATCTCCAGCGCCGGTCTGCGCATCCTGCTGGTGGTGCACCGGGAGGCGCACCGCACCGGTACCCGGATCGCGCTGACCGGGCTGCCACCGGAGATCCGGCGGCTGATGAGCATCACCGGGTTCCTGTCGCTGTACACGGTTGTCGAGGAGGCTGCCGACGGCGGGCCGGGTGATCACCGATGACCAGGATCCCCGAACTGCCGCTGATCGACGACTTCGAGACGCTGACCATCGCCGGCTTCGCGGTCCGCCCCGGTGATCCGAGGCGGCTCGGGGCCAGCCAGACCCATCAGGGCGGCATCAACTTCAGCATCTACAGCGAGGCCGCGGAGTCGATGACGCTGGTGCTGATCGGTCCCGGCTACCCTCACGGGCGGGTCGAGTTGCCGTTTCCCGCCTCCTACCGCACCGGCCGGATCTTCTCGATGGTGGTGTACGGACTGGACCTGGAAGCCACCGAGTACGGCTACCGGGCCGCCGGGCCGGCCGGGCTGAGCGGGCTGATGGCCGACCCCTACGCGGCGCGGATGACCGGCCGGGACGTCTGGGGCGCGCAGCCCGATCGCAGCGTGGACTACCCCTACCGCAGCGCGCTCGTCCGGCGGGATTTCGACTGGGGGGACGACCGGCCGCCGCGGATTCCGCTGTCGGAGCTCGTCATCTACGAGGCGAACGTCCGCGCGTTCACCGCCGCTGCACCGGACGTCGACTGCCCGGGCACCTTCGCCGGCCTGGCGGAGAAGGCGGAGTATCTACGTTCGCTCGGGGTCAACTGCGTGGAACTGCTGCCGGTGTTCGAGTTCGACGAACTCGACGTACCGCGCGAGAACCCGGACACCCACGAGCCACTGCGCAACCTGTGGGGCTACAACACGATCGGGTTCTTCAGCCCGAAGGCGGGGCTGGCGGCCAGCGGCGGGCTGGGCATGCAAGCCGATGAGTTCAAGGCCATGGTGGAGGCACTGCACGCCGCCGGCATCGAGGTGGTGCTGGACGTGGTGTTCAACCACACCGCCGAGGGAAACGAGAACGGGCCCACCATCTCCTTCCGCGGGCTGGCCAACGAGGTCTTCTACATGCTCGACGGTGACCACCGGTACCTGAACTACAGCGGTACCGGCAACACCGTCAACAGCAACCATCCGATCGTCCGGCAGTTCA
This sequence comes from Jatrophihabitans sp., assembly GCA_035763985.1. GTDB lineage: Bacteria > Actinomycetota > Actinomycetes > Mycobacteriales > Jatrophihabitantaceae > Jatrophihabitans_A. Next base: position 2,601 of record DASUAC010000350.1, read on the forward strand.
TCATCGACTGTCTGCGGTATTGGGTCGCCGAGTATCACGTGGACGGCTTCCGGTTCGACCTTGCCAGCATCCTGGACCGGGATGCCGACGGCACCCCGCTGGCCCGGCCGCCGGTGATCGAGGCGTTGGCCGCCGACCCGATCCTGCGTGACTGCAAGCTGATCGCCGAAGCCTGGGACGCCGGCGGCCTCTACCAGGTCGGCACGTTCCCGGCGTACGGCCGCTGGTCGGAGTGGAACGGGAAGTTCCGCGACTGCGTTCGCCGCTTCCTCAAGGGCGACGAGAATCAGGTCGGCGAACTGGCCACCCGGATCGCCGGCTCGCCGGATCTCTATCCCGACCGTGGCCCCACCGCATCCGTCAACTTCGTCACGGCGCACGACGGTTACACGCTGGCCGACCTGGTCAGCTATCAGCAGCGGTGGAACTGGTCGAACGGCGAGCAGAACAGGGACGGCACCACCGACAACCACAATTGGAACCACGGGGTCGAGGGCCCGACGGACGACCCCGAGGTCAACCGGCTGCGGAGCCGGCAGATGAAGAATGCGCTGGTGCTGCTGATGATGAGTCACGGGGTACCGATGCTGCTGGCCGGCGACGAGGTTGCCCGCAGCCAGCGCGGCAACAACAACGCCTACTGCCAGGACAACGAGATCTCCTACTTCGACTGGTCACAGGTGGCGGACAACGCGGAGCTGTTGCGGTTCACCACCCTGCTGATCGCCGCCCGGAAACGCCATCGGGTGGTTCGCGGCGCGGCCCACCCGGGGCGCGACGGCGCCGCCCGGTTCAACTGGCATGGCCGGCAGCCCGACAACCCCGACTGGTCTGCCGGGAGCAGGCTGCTGGTCGTCCAGATGTGCTACCCGGACCCGGCCGAGGACGACCTGCCGGTGTTGCTGGCGGCCAACAGCGGGTGGTGGACGGAGCACCTGACGCTGCCGTCAGCCGGCGAGGGCCGGGAGTGGCGGCGGTTGGTCGCCACCTGGGCCGGCCCGGGAGCCGACATCACCGCCGACGGCGCGGAGTTCGGCCTCGACCCGGACGGTTCCTTCGCGCTGCCCGACCGGTCCTGTGCCGTGCTCGTGGCACGTCCGATTGCCCATTGACCCAACGACATCCCCAGCAACGGAGCCCCATCATGTTCACTGATTTCAACGTTCAGCTTCAGTTCTCCGAGGACGAGGCGCTGATCCGGCTCGCCGGTTCGCTCGACGCCTCCACCGCCGCCCGGCTGCAGGACGCGATGCAGGAGGCGGCCCACAACCGTCCCGGCAAACTCGTCATCGACGCTACCGAGCTCACCTTCATGGCCTCAGCCGGGTTGCGCTGCCTGGTCTTCGCTCGGCAGAAGATGGGCAGCGAAGTCGACATCATCGTCCTCGGCGCCCCGCCGCCGGTCGTGCACACCATTCGGATGGCGGGCTTCGACCGCAGCGTCCAACTCCGGGAAAGCTAACCGGCCATGTCAGGACGGCTTCCGGCCGGCGACCGCCTCCAGCTCCGGGTACAGACCGGAGACGGCTTCGAGGTCCTGCGGCCGGTCACCGCCTTCGCGATCGCACTGGCGGAACAGGCCGGTCTGGATGAGGTTGCCGGCTACCGGCTGCGGCTGGCCGTCGACGAGCTCGCAACGAACGTCGTGATGCACGCCTACGGTCCGCCGGGCGGCAGCCTGCTGGTGGACGCCGGTGTCGAGCACGACCGGCTGTGGGTACGGCTCACCGACCACGGACCGCCGTTCGACCCCACCGCCGCGCCGGATCCGTTGGCCGGCCCGGTCGGGCTCAGCGAGCGGCAGCCCGGCGGGCTCGGCATCGCGCTGGCCCGGCGTTCGGTCGACCGGCTGGAGTACCACCGGGACGGCGACGCGAACGTGGTGGTCGTGGTGATGGCACTGCACGACGAGGAAGGCTGTACATGACTGGCGACGCGCCACGGGTGGCCCTGGTACACAACGGCGAACCGCCGACCGCCCTGGTCAAGGCCTTCACCTCCTGCCGGGCCGTCGTGATCGCCGTGGACTTCGCGCTGGCGCGCCGGCCGGACTGGCAGGTCCCGACGCCGAAGCCGCAGGTGTTGCTGCTGGAAGCCACGGTCAGTCCGGCCGCGGGGCGCCGGTTGCGCCGTGCGCTGTGGGGGGCCGAGGACGACGGCCTCGTCGTGGTGTACGACCAGGCCGTCGGGCCGGACGTGCTCGATCACCTCGCCGACGGCGCGGACTGCCTGCTGCCGCCGTTCGAGCCGCGGCGGGTGGCGAGCCGGCTGTTCGGCCTGCCCGACCGGGTTTCCGACGATCACCTGGTGCGGATCCGCTACGAGCAGGAACTCGAGATCGCACGGGAGATCCAGCTCGGCTTCCTGCCACAGGAGATCCCCGTACGCAACGGCTGGGACCTGGGAGTGCGGTACCTGCCGGCCCGGGACGTCGGCGGTGACTTCTACGACGTCTTCGAACTGGTGCAGGGCCGGCGGATCGCCCTGGTCATCGCCGATGTCTGCGACAAGGGGGTCGGCGCCGCGCTGTTCATGACGCTGATCCGCAGCCTGTTGCACCACTCCGCGGAACAGGCGGGCGCCCGATCGACGGCCTTCGCCGCGTTGAGCGCCTCCTCGGCACCGGCGGCGGTGCCGGCCATTCCCACGATCGGGTCGACCTCGCTCGCGACCGCGGTGTCTGCGACCAATGACTACCTGGTTCGCAACCACGTTCAACAGGCATATTTCGCAACGCTGTTCTTCGCGGTGCTGGATCCACTGAGCGGCTTGCTGACCTACATCAACGGTGGCCACAACCCGCCGTTCGTGGTGCGGGCCAGGACCGGCGACGAGCCTGCCGGCTGCGAGCAGCTGGAACCGACCGGACCGGCCATCGGGGTGGGCCCGGCATCCTTCGAGGTGCGCACGACGGTGTTGAACCCCGGTGACACCCTGTTCGCCTACACCGACGGGGTCACCGAGGCCACGAACGGAAGCGGCGATCAATTCGGCGAGGACGCGCTCCGCTCGCTGCTCCAGCACTCGGCGAGGTCCGGCGAAGGGATGCTCGGTGAGGTGTACGCGCGGGTCCGCGGTTTCGCCGGCGGGGCGCCGCAGTCGGACGACGTGACCATGGTGCTGGCGCACCGCTGGGCCGAGGAGAACAGCGATGCGGTCCGGCACCGGTAGCGGCCGCCGTACCGTGCCGGTGGTGGCGACCTTCTCCCAGCGGGGCGGAGTGGGCAAGACCGCGACCGCGGTCAACGTGGCACTCCAGCTGGGCAGCCGGGGTCATCGGGTGGGCCTGGTCGACCTCGACTTCCTCAGTCCCGGCATCGGTTCCTTCCTGGGCTCCTGGGCCCCCCGCTCGACGCTCTCGCTGGGTGACTACCTGCTGGGCAACTGCGAGATCGCCGAAACGGCGTACCAGCCCGACCTCGGTGCGTTCGCAGCGGATTTGCGGGTGGTGCCCTCGTGGTTGCGGATGGAGACCGCGCACGAACTACTGACCCGCGGGTACGACATCGGCCTGCTCACCGAGGCATTCGGTGACCTGGCCGAGGCGTTGGAACTCGACTTGGTGCTGCTCGACTCCCACGGTGGCCTGAACAACGAGACGGTGGCCGCGATGGCCTGCGCCGACCTGTTGCTGGTGGTGGGCAGGGCGAACCTGTACGACCTGAGCACGGCGCGGCAGGCCGCGAAGCTGATCGGCAACTTCAGCCGCGCCAGCCGGCTGCTGGTGCTCAACATGGTGCCGCCGATACTGCCGCCGCAGCGACTCGCCTTCTTGCAGAGCGCCTACCAGTGCCATCACCACGTGGCCCTGCCGCTCTGCGAGGATCTGCCCGACACCGCAGGCCAACTCGCCGTGTCGATCGCCCATCCCGATCACCGGTTGACCAGCGCCTACCGCAACCTCGCCGACCACGTCGGCCAGCAGCTCCTCCGGTAGCGGTCAGCTCCGCCGGGCGACCTGCTCGGCGTCGTGCAGCACCCGCACGATGTTGCGGTGGGTCAGGGCGGCGACGTCCTGCTCGGACCAGCCACGGGCCAGCAACTCCGCGATCAGCGCCGGATAGGCCGCGACGTCGGCGAGGTCGACCGGCATCACCTCACAGCCGTCGAAGTCGCCACCGAGGCCGACGTGCTCGATGCCGGCCACCTCGCGCACGTGTTCGACGTGGTCGGCGACCTGCCCGGCGGTGGCCACCGGCCCGGGCTCGCGTTCGGCGTGCCGGACGGCGGCGGCCTTGTACGCATGCCAATCCTTCGGATCCTCGCCGCGCTCGGCCATCCCGGCCAGCACGGCGGCCTCCCAGTCCTTGCAGTCGGTCGAGACGAACTGCGGCACGAACGTCACCATGCACACGCCACCGTTGCCGGCCAGCGTCTGCAGGACGTCATCGGGCGCGTTGCGCACGTGATCGCAGACCGCCCGCGCCGAGGAGTGGCTGAAGATCACCGGCGCGCTGCTGGTCGCCAGCGCGTGCCGCATGGTGCTGGGTGCGACGTGCGAGATGTCGACGAGCATGCCCAGCCGGTTCATCTCACGCACCACCTCGCGGCCGAAGTCGGTGAGGCCACCGTGCACCGGCTCGTCGGTCGCCGAGTCGGCCCACGGCGTGTTGTCGTTGTGCGTCAAGGTCATATACCGCACGCCGAGCGAGTGCAGGATGCGCAGCACGGCCAGCGACCCGCCGATCGAGTGGCCGCCCTCGGCCCCCAGCAGCGACGCGATCCGTCCCTGCCCGAGAGCCGCGGTCACCTCGGCGGCGGTCAGCGCCAGCGCGAGCCGGTCCGGGTAGCGCGCCACCATCCGCAGCACGAAGTCGATCTGCTCGAGCGTCAACTGCACCGACTGCGCACCGGCGCTGCACGGCACGTACACCGACCAGAACTGGCCGCCGACGCCACCGGCCCGCAGCCGCACCAGGTCGGTGTAGGTCTGCGTCTGCTCGACGTCGATGGGGTAACCGTCGAGGTCGTAGTCGTTCAGCAGGCGCATCGCGTACGGCAGGTCGTTGTGCCCGTCGAGGATCGGGTACCGCGCCAGGAGGTCCCGGGCGCGGCCCAGCCCGGGGCCGTCGGCGGGGGTGGCCGCCGGCGGGCGCGCCGCGGCATCGTGGGATGAGGTCACCCGCTGATCGTCCCACTCCTCGTCCGGGCCCGGCCGGCGGACCCGGCGCAAGCTCACCGCAGGCGCAGGTAGGCCCGCGGCAGCGAGTCCGGCTGCACGCACACCCCGTTCTGCGGGTCGTAGAACTCGGTCTGCTTCACGTTGCGGATGTTCACCTTCTCGCCGTCGGCTATCAGGTCCAGCGCCTCGCTCTCGGGGATGAACTTGCCCTTGTAGATGTAGGCCTGTCCGGCGCTGCTCTCCGACACCGTCACGTGCAGCGCGTGGCCGCCGGTCTCGCCGTCCACCATGGCCAGGTACTCCCCCGGCTCCAGCACCGTCCCGGCCTCGGTGACCGTCAGCGGCTGGGTGATGCGGCCCTGCTCGTACAGCGACGCGTAGGCGTTGTTGAGGAAGTCCCGGGCCTCGGCCATCGACTCGATCGGGGCGGTGTACTTGTTCACGTCACGCCCGGACGCGGCCACGATGTCGGTGTTGGTGATCGGGTCGGTGCCCGGCGCGCGGTACTCGTTGGCATGGTGGGCGCCGACGTCGGCCACGCACAGGTCGTCCCGGCCGGTCGGGTTGGTGATCGTCCGCGGCCGGGTGTCGTTGGCTCCGGCGCCGATGTGGGACATCTGGTCGAGCGAATCGGCCTCCATGCCGAGCAGCCGGAGGTCGGTCTCCCCCATCCGCGACATCATCGACATGCTGCGCGACTCCACGCTGGCCGCGTGCAGCTCCGCCGCGAACGGCGCCACGTCCATGATCAGGTTGACCCCGGCCCACACCCGGCTGGTGTCCTGGCCGGTGACGGTGGTGCCGGTGACCAGCCGCTCGGCCGGATCGAGCACCATCACCATGCTCGACGAGGTCTCCATGCCCATCAGGCTGAAGACCGTCGGGTTGTCCTCGACCGGCACGATCCGCAGCGTCGCGGTCCGGATGACGCCGCCGACCATGCCGCCGACGCCGTTCTCCGGACCCTCGTAATGCACCGTGTTCTGCGCGACGTCGGTGTGCGCGTGGCCGCCGAAGATGCCTTCGATGAGCGCGTCCCACTCGCCGCTGAACTCGCGGTTGAACGCCTCGCCGGCCGGGTCGTAGCTCTGGGTTCCGGTGGGGTCGGTCACCCGGGTGGGCCGGCCGTTGACGTAGCTGTAGCTGTTGGGCCCGTCGTTCACCCCGATCGGGTCGGCGCTCGTCCACCGGCACAGCCACGGCGCGTAGTAGCGGGCACCGTGGTAGCCGAAGCCGGTCTCCTCGTCCCGTTCGGCACCGGTGAAGCGATACCGCTTGGGCGCCTCGTCCTGGGCCGACAGTTGCAATGTCGTGCTGCCGTAGGGCGAATACTCCTCGTAGGAGATGATGCGAGCCCGGTCGTCCACCTCCACCGCCACCGATCCCAGCGCATCGGCCAGCTGATAGCGGATCTGGGTCGCCGGCGCGCGGTCCCGGCCGTGCGTGCGCCGCTCGATCAGCGCGACCCGGCTCTTGTCGTCCATCACCTGCAGCGTCGTGCGGGTGAGCGCCTTGTGCCCGTACCGGTGGAACACCTCGTACGGGCCGAGGTAACGCCGTTCGTGGTGGATGCTGCCGTCCTTGCGCTGGGTGATCTTGCGGACCCGCCGGCCACCGGCGTCGTAGACGTACCAGGTGCGCTCGCTGCTCCGGGTCATCCGCAACTGGTTGCGGAAGTCCCATTCCAGCTTCCGCAGATGGGGCAGCTGCTGCATCGCGCCGTGCGGGTCGTACCCGTCGCCGTGCCGGCTGAACACCTCCGTCGCCTGGCCGATCCGTACGGCGGTGAGCCGGTTGCTCACCCGATCCGGCTCGAGCTGGCTGGCCTCGGCGTAGTGGAAGTGCTTGGTCCAGCCGGGCTCGCGTGGATCGGTGCCGTGGTGCACCAGGGATCGGAGGTTGCCGGCCGGGTCGTAGTCGTACCGCTCGCGGTAGCGGCCCAGCGCGGTGTCGTCGCGCCGGTCGAGCCGGTCGCGGCCGGCCTGGTCGGTCTCGTCGTAGGCGCCCAGGCCGAGGTGTTCGCGGCCGGTCGCCTCGATCAGCCGGTACAGCGCGTCGTAGGTGTAGTCGCGATCGGGCTCGACCACCCGGTTGCCGAAGAACACCCGTCGGCCGGCCCGGTCGGCCAGGTGGGTCGGATTGCCCATCGGGTCGTACGTGGTGCGCAGATCCTGCAGCGTGGAGCGCTTGCGGCCGGGGCGGACGGTGTGCAATCTGGTCAGCCGGAAGGTGGCCGGATCGTATTCGTAGCGAGTGACGACGCCGTTGCCGTACTCGATGTGGCGACGCTGGCCCTTGGCGTCGTAGTCGATGTCCGCGACGAACACCTGCCCGTCGTCGCCGTCGACGCCCCGCAGCAGGCCGGCCACCCCGTACCGGGGCCGCAGCCGGCTGCCGTCCGGCGCGGTCACCTCGATCGCCCGGTTCAGCGCGTCGAACCGGGCGTGCCCGCGGTAGGACTGCTCCTCCAGCGCGACCGGCTCCGACCAGTCGAGCAGCCGGTCGTAGACCTCGGCGAACCGGCGCTCGGTGCGTACCCGATTGCCTTTGAAGTCATAGTAATCGCTGATCGTCACGCCGGCCTGGTCCTCGACCCGCACCAGCCGGGTGCGCAGGTTGCGGCGTTCGGCGTCCGGTTCGGCCTCGCCGTAGCAGGATCGACCGACCAGCACCTCGGGGGCGCCAGCGGTGCTCAGCCACAGGCCGATCTGGCGGTGCAGCCGGTCGTAGCGGGTACGGACCCGCTGGTCACGGCTGTCCCAGCCGAGGATCGGCCGGCCGCCGACGTCCTGCAGGGTCCACCGTGCCCCGCCCTCCATGGATGCCTGATGCACCTGATTGCCTGCGATGTCGAAGCGATAGCGCATCACCACCCGGCCGAGCGCGTCGGTGATCTCGGTCTTGTTGCCCTCCACGTCGATCGCGATGCGGGTGCTGGCGAACTCGTCCACCCCGGCGGCGGACCGGTTCTGCACGGACCGGTTCTGTACGACGGTCAGGAACTCGCGGCCGAGCGGGTCGAGGTGCGACCGGCTCGGGGTGTCGGCGTGCCGGGCGGTCTTGGCGGCGGCCGCGGCCTGCCGGCGGCCGAGTTGCCCGTCACCGCGGGCGGCGATCCAGCCGGGCAGGAAGGCCTGATCGGGCAGGCTGCGGAAGAAGGCGCCGACGTCGGGATCGGTGCGCGGATCGGTCACCGCAGCGGTGTCGTTGCGGTCCCAGGCCAGTCGTTGCCACGGGTCGGCCCAGGTCTTGCTCCAGCTGTGGTCGGGGTACAGCGTCACCTGCACCCGGTCGAGGGCGTCGTAGTAGAGCCGCACGCTCACCCCGTGCCGGGCGTCGTCAGAGAAGTGATGGCTGTCGCTGAAGAACGGCTCGAAGCGGCGGACCGGATTGCCCTTGTTGTTGTAGACGGTCCAGCCGGTGGTGCTCCAGCGCGACCCGCCGGCGTCGAACAGCGCCTTCTTCTGGATCTGCCGGCCGAGACCGTCGGAGTAGGAGATCTCCAGCTGCCGCAAGCCATCCTGCTCGTCACTGACATGTGCCGTGCGGGTGATGGTGGCGCTGAAGACCGGCGTGCCCCGGCGCCGGTAGGCCGAGAGGTCGTAGACGATCCGGGTGGTTGCCGAACCGAGCAGTTCCGCGGCCCGGCCGATCGGGTCGTCGGCATACCGGGCCACCTCGGCCGGGGTGAGGTCGGCCCGGAAGTCCTGGTCCAGCCGGTCGCCCGGCACCGGGTCGGCTTCCGGTGGACCCATCAGGGCCGATCCGGCGACGAACCCGAGCGCGTCGACGGCGGTGGCCGTCCGGTTGCGGTTGGCGTCCATCAGCAGCACCGGTTTGAGCAGCCGGTAGTCCTGACCGCTGCGGACCAGCGGCCGGTCCGGATCCAGGTCACGCTCACCGGCGGTGACCCGATTGCCCATGGCGTCAACGCTTTCGCGTACCAGCAGGTCGTAGTCGTAGCTGACCACGGTGTCGATCGGCCGGCCGTCCACGGTCATCGGATCCCGGTACCGCCGGGGCAGGTAGAAGTGGCCGCGGGCCTCGGCCCGTTCGGCCTCGATCGAATCCTCCGGGCCCGGGCTGTAGTGGACGCGCCCGGACGGGATCCACCAGTCCGCCGGATCGTCGAGCTGCACATAGCCGCAGTCCGAACGCAGCAGGTCGTCGTCGACCCGGCCGGCGTAGACATCGGCGATGAGCCCTGCGGTGAAGGCCAATTTGTAGGTGCGATAGGTCAGACCGAGCGCCTCGACCCGCCGGTGCGGCAACGGACCGGCCAGGTCGTCGCGCTGGTAGACCGTGCGCAGCGCCTCGATCCGCCGCCGCTGGATCACGCCCGCGGTGGCCGGCTCGTGATAGTCACGCACGGCACTGGCCTCGATCGCCGCGCGCAGCGTCTCCCGGTCGAACCGGGTGCCGGGCGGACGCGGCAGCCCGGTCAGTTCGAAGGTGTCCGAGCCGGCCGGCATCGGCAGCCGGTACGCCTCGGCGTCGTCGACCGGGTTGGTGACCTCGTTGACGGTGTAGCTGATCAGGTCACGGGCCTGGGTCTGCTGGTCGAGCGGATCGAGCGAGGCATCGGGCCGGCACCGGCCGTAGCCGACCGCGACGTAGCGCAGCACGTTGCCGAACTCGTCGATGTCGAGGTTGAGGTTGTGCCGCACCCGGGGCTCGGCCGGGCCGCGTTCGTACTGGTAGGTAAGGGTTTCGGCTGGCACCCGGTAGAAGACGCCGTGCCGGTCGGCACCGCGTGGCTGCAGCTCACGGACCTCGTAGCGCTGCTCGGTGACGGTGTACGGGTCGCCGGCCAGCTCGCTGCCGTCCTCGCCGTAGACCTCCTGGCGCAGCAGCGTTCCGGCCATGGCGCGGTACGCCTCCCGGCGATCGGCCGGAGCCAGTTCCGGTACCAGGACCGGGTTGTCGATGTCCTCGTCCGGTTCGGCGCCGGTGTGGAACCAGCTGCGGATGTGCTTGGGCGCGGCGTAGGAAGCCGGCTCGGCCTCGCTGTCGGTGAACGTCTCGGCGTCCCACTGGTCCACCCGGCCGAAGCCGCGGAACTCCCGTTCGACGCCGTCGTAGTAGCCGTCGTGGTAGTCGAAGCGCGTCACCAGCCGGGTGCGGCCGAGGTGATCGTGCGTCTCGATGCGAGCGACCACGTGCACCGGGAACGGGATGCGGGTGCGCCACGGCCTGCCGTTCCGCTGGTCGGCAAGGTAGAACTGCGTCGAGGACCGGTAGCGGTACCGGGTTTCCGAGCCCAGGTGGTCGGTGGTGTGCACCAGCAGGTGCGGTTTCTGGCCGCCCATCAGGTCGATATAGCGCAGCGGCCCGCGGGCGTCCCCGGGCAGTGGCGAGGACCAGACCAGGCAGGCGGTGCCGTTGCCGAGCAGGTCGGCCACCGTCACCGACGCCGGGTCGTTGCCGAGTGGGAAGGTGTCCAGCAGCAGGCCCGGTCCCCAGCGGTTGCCGGACTGGTTGGCGTAGAGCGTCGGCCCGTGGCCGCCGAGGTAGATCAGGTCGGTGGTGCCGCTGCCGTCGATGTCGGCCAGCCGGACCCGGCTCTGGTCGAAGTGGTCGGGGTTGTCGAGCCAGGGTGCGTCGTCCATCCGGACCTTGGCGCCGAACCTGCCGTAGCCGAGATTGGGCCAGTAGCAGATGTCGCCGTTGCGGACCCGGACGATGTCGTTGAGCCCGTCGCCGGACATGTCGGCCAGGTAGATGGTCTGCTCCGGGTCGGCGAGCAGCACCCGCGGCCCGCGTTCCTCGTCCAGCGCCTGGCTGACCCGGTGAGCCGGGCCGAATCCCTTGTCGCCCAGGGAGTCGTGCCAGCTGAACAGGCCGTCCTCGGTCACCAGGACGTCGGCCAGGCCGTCGCCGGTGAGGTCGATCAGCCGGAGGTTGGCGTCGGTCCAGTCGACTCCCGGCAGCTCGGCGAAGCTGGTGAAGGGACGCCAGGAGTCGGCGCTGCGCTGGTAGAAGCCGGGGGTGCTGCCGTCCAGTTGGACGCTGTCGAGCCGGCCGCCGCCGGACAGGTCGAGCAGCGTCGCGCCGGTGGCGGCGGAGCTGTTGGGCTGCGTCGTGAGCAGCTGCTGCGGACCGAACCGCCCGGCACCGCGATTGGGCAGGTAGAACCAGCCGCCGGCCTGCTCGGTCAGCACGCCGGGCACGCCCTCACCGTCGAGGTCGACGAACCGGTAGTCCGTTCCGTCCACCCCGGCCGGCAGGTTCGGCACCGTCAGTTCGCGCACGGCCGGATCGACGATCGCCTTGCTGTAGCGGAATTCCAGCGGCGGCAGCTCGCGGCGCAGGTAGGTCGAGCGGCCGGGGTCGCCGGATTCCTCGCCGCCGGGTTGCCGGACATAGCCGGCCTGCACCACCGACCGCAGGTAGGAGGCGACGCGGGTGCTGCCGTCGTGCTCGGCCTCGGCCTGGGGCTCCGGATTGCTTGTGGTGAAAGGGGAATCGGCACCGTAGTTGAAGTCTGCATAGTCCAGGTCGGTCGAGCGGGCCAGGCACGGGCCGGGCCCGAGTTCCGGGAATTGATGGAACATCAGCACCCGCCGGCAGCGGCGATAGGTGCGCACCTCGAATCCGGCGCGGTAGGTGGAGAACGGGTCGGGCCGGCTGGGCCAGTTGCCGTCCCCGTCGATCCTCGCCCGTACGTACTGGTGCTGTTCCTCGGCCGGCCGGTCCGGGTTCAGCGGTAGCGGAACCACCCGCCCCTCGTCGTAGTCGAGGACCACCTGGAACAGCCAGTGCTGATCCGGATCGGCCGGAATCGGCTGCCAACTCTCGGCATCGCGGCAGGGTTTGACGTTGCCGTACTTGATCGAGCGGAGGTAGCGGTTGGCGGTGCGTTCCCGATTGCGTTCGTTGGCCAGCCACTTCTCGACGTTCACGTCGTCCTCGGCGGCGTACTCGTAGACGACGGCGTTGCCGCGGCTGTCCAGGCTGCGGCTGATCAGCCAGCTGAACACCCGCCCGGACGGGTCGGCCGGATCGGCGATCCGGCTGTCCGGCGAGCTGCCGTATTCGGTGATGACGTTGTCCCGGCTGATCGATCGCCAATGGATCCGGCCGTCGCCGACGTCGGTCCACCGCTCGATCCGGGCGAACAGCCCCTCGACCCGGGGCCGGTAGCGGCGGACGGCGTACCCGGCATGCTCGACCGGCTCGGCCATCGGCACCAGGTCCTCGGCCCGGGACAGGATGTAGACGTCGGACTCGAGGTCGTCCTGGTAGCGCGGCAGCCCCTTGTCGGTCTTGCGGGTGATCGTGGGCAGGCCCAGGGTCCAGCCGAAGCCGAACGGCCCGTTGCCGGCTGAGGAATCGTAGGTCAGGGACAGCACCGGCCCGAAGCCGCCGCGACCCGGCGTCAGCCCGAGCGGCACCGTCATCGAACCGGTTCCGCGCACCGGGTCGGTGCCGAACTTCTCCCCCATCCCGCGGATGGCGCCACCGCCGCGGGGCAACTCGATCGCCGGTGGCGTGCCGAAGGCCGGCGGATCGATGGCCGGGTCAGTCACGACCGCACTCGAAATCCGTTGCCGGCATCGGCGCTGGGTGAACCCGAACGACTCTGAGATCGGTCATCAAGCCTCCACCGGCCCGGGACGGCCAGCCGCCGAGCGGGAGGGTTTACCCGCTCTGCCCGTTAGGAGCACGCCGCTCGTTGCGTGATACGGCGATCGCGAACGCCGGAGGGTCAGAGATAGCCCAGCTCGTACAGCCGGCGGGTCATGAGCTCCTCGTCGTGCCGGACGTCCTCCGCCTGGACGGCGAGCAGACCGGCCTGTTCCAGGGCGCCGAGGGTGCGGTCGACGGCGGTGGCCACCGTCTCCGACTCCGGCAGCAGCTGCAGCTCGCCGTGCCGGTCCCCGGCGTGGAAGCAGACCCGGAACAGGGTGGCCTCGGTCGCCGGCAGCAGCTCCGGATCGAGTCGGCCGGCCAGCACCACCGTGCAGGCCGTGCTCGGGTCACCGGCGTCGGGCATGGTCGGGCCGTCGAGGGTGATCAACTGGGTGGCCACGCATCGCTGCACCAGCCGCGCCCGCAGCTCATGGCAGTACGAGGCACGCAGTTCCGCCGTCCCCGACTCGCAGAGCCACACGATCAGCCTGGGCTCGGTCATCCGACTGTCCCCTCTCGGTCGGCTGCCGGCCCCACCGCGAGCAGGAAGAGCACACTCAGCTCGCCGGCCTCGATCAGTTCCGCCGACTCGTCGTCGTGGAAGGTCAGGCCGGTTGCCGCATACCCCAGGGCATAGGCGGCCAGGTAGAGCCGGCCGGCGACGATGCCGGCCGCGAGCTGGGCCGCCCGGTAGCCGCGATTGCCCTGCCGGGCCAGCACCGCCGGCAGATTCGCCAACAGGTAGAAGTTGATTGCCGAATCCCCCGCCCGGCGCTGGCCGAGCGCACCGGCCACCGCCTCGGCGCATGCCGGGCCGGGCCGGACCAGCGTGGTGGTGCCGTCCG
>DASUAC010000351.1:0-9851 GCA_035763985.1 Jatrophihabitans sp.
GGATCGGCGCCCAGCGTGATCAGGGTGGCCCGCGCGGGGTCGTCCTCCGGACCGTTCAGGATGCCGAGCAGCACGTGTTCGCAGCCGATGAAGTTGTTGTCCAGCTCCACCGCGGCCCGGGCCGCTCGTTCGCCGACCTCCTTGAACGATGCGGCGGTGACCTCACCGGCCCGGCGGACGGCCGCGACGGTGGCCCGGAGCTCGTCGAGCAGATCCGTCGGCTCGATGTCCAGGCTGCGCAGTACGCCCATCGCGAGGTTGTTGCCCTGCTCGACCAGCGCCTCGGTCAGGTGTATCGAGGTGACCGACTGCTGATCGCCGGCCGCGTCGATGGCCAGGTCGAACACCCGGCGGGCCCGGTCGGTGAACCGGTTGGCCTGCCAGCCTCCGGTCGGCTGGTCGGCGGTGTCCTCGGCGGCGCCGGGCACCGAGCCGTCGGCGGCGGCGACCGCGTCGGCCAGCGCCCGTTGGCACACGGCGGAGACCGGGATGCCGGCCTCCCGGACAGCGCGGGCCAGATCGTCGGGCAGATAGATGTTGATCTTCGGCATGCTGGCCTCCTGGCCGTTGGGGTTATAGAGGGTTTATAACCCCCTTCGGGTTATACGGCAAGCGGCGGTTGACATATTCGAACCTCTGTTCGAGCATGGGTGAGTGACCGCGGCGGCCTTCCACGACCCTGCCGCCCGAGCGCGGGCGGCCGGATACCGGCACGCCTTCGTCGAGCCGGATCAGCTGCCGGAGCTGGATCTGGCTCCCGACCCCTGGTTGGACGATCCCTGGGTCGACGATCCCTGGTACGACGGCGACGGGGCAGTCGCCGAGCCGGATCCGTTCGCCGAGCCGGTGTCCGCCCCGCTGCGTCGTCCGTCGCTGCGGGCCGAGCTCGGCGCGCTCCCGGCCGGTCCGATCACCGGGCTGGCCCGCCGCGCACTGCCACCGCTGCCGGTGCCGGACGGGCTGGCCGGACTGGTGCCGGACGGCCTGCGCCGGGGCAGCACCATCGCGGTCAGCGGATCGGTGTCGCTGCTGCTGGCCCTGCTCGGCGCGCCCTCCCGGCAGGGTGCCTGGACCGCGCTGGTGGGCATGCCGGCGATCAGCGCCGAGGCCGCCGCCGAAGCCGGCATCGACCTGAGCCGGCTGGCGATCATCAACCCACCGGGCGGCGACTGGACGCCTGCCTCCTGGACCACGGCGGTGGGCGCGTTGCTGGACGCGGTGGACGTGGTGGTGGCACGTCCCGGTGCCCTCTGCCGTCCCGGTGCCTTCCGCCGTCCCGGTGCCCTCCGCCGCGGGGCAGACACCGGCCGGTCCGGCGCCGGCCGGTCCGGCGCCGGGGTGCCGGACGGCGATGCCCGCCGGCTGACCAGCCGAGCCCGTACCAAGGACGCCCTGCTGGTGCTGTTCGGCCAACCGGCCGAGGAGTGGCCGGCGGTGCAGCTCCGGCTGGCCGCCGAGCACGGCGGCTGGACCGGCATCGGGAACGGTCATGGCCGGCTGACCCGGCGCCGGCTGGTGGTGTCGGCCACCGGCCGGGGACGCAGCGCCCGGCCCCGGACCGGCGAGCTGTGGCTGTGACCGCGAGCTGTGACGGCAAGTTGGGGACGGCAAGCTGGACCGGCGAGCTGTGGCTGTGACGGCGTGTCTTGACTGAACCGGTGGAGACCGCTCCCCGGATGGCGGCGGTCTGGTGCCCGGACTGGCCGGTGACCGTGGCGCGGGCCGGCACCTCGCTGACCGTGGACGATCCGGTGGCGGTGATCACCGGCAACCGGGTGGTGGCCTGCTCGCACAGCGCGCGGCAACTGGGCATCCGGCGTGGGCTGCGCCGCCGGGAGGCACAGGGCCGGTGCCCGGAGCTGGTGCTGCTGCCCCGCAACTCCCCGGCCGAGGCGCGGGCGTTCGAGCCGATCCTGGCGGCCATCGAGTCCATCGCGCCCGGGGTGGAGCTGGACCGGCCCGGGCTGGCCGCGATCGGCATTCGCGGCCCGGTGAAGTACTTCGGCGGTGAGACCGCGGTGCTGCACGCGCTCAGCCGGGCCATCATCGGCTACACCGAGCACACCGGCCTGGGTTCCGAGGTGCTGATCGGCATCGCCGACGGGGCGTTCGCCGCCGAACAGGCGGCCCGGCGCGGCTGCGTGGTCGAACCCGGCCGGTCGGCGGAGTTCCTGGCCGACCTGCCGATCAAGACCCTGGACCAGCCGGAGCTGGTGGATCTGCTGCGCCGACTGGGCATCCGCACGCTGGGCGACTTCGCCGCGCTGCCGGCCGCGGACGTCCAGGCCCGGTTCGGACCGGTCGGCGCCTGGGCGCATCGGCAGGCCGCCGGCCAGGACCGGCGGCCGATCGCCGGCCGGGTGCCGCCGCAGGAGTACGAGGTCAGCATCAGCCTGGAACCACCGCTGGACCGGGTGGACACCATCGCCTTCACCGCCCGCGGTGCGGTGGAGGGGTTCATCGCCGGGCTGGCCGACCACGGGCTGGCCTGCACCTGCTTCGAACTGGTGGCACAGACCGATCGCGGCGAGGAGACGGCGCGCCGGTGGCGGCACGCCGGGGTGCTCACCGCGGTGGAGGTGACCGACCGGATCCGGTGGCAGCTGGAGGGCTGGCTGAACCGGAGTTCGGGCGAGCCGAACGCGCCGAGCGGACCGGTGAACCTGCTGCGGCTGTCCCCCGTCGAGACGGTGCCGACCAGCGCACACCAGCGGGCGCTGTGGGGCGGCGACGGCATCGTCGACGAACGCGCGCACCGGGCCCTGGCCCGGGTGCAGACGCTGCTCGGCGCGGGTTCGGTCCAGGTGCCGGTGGTGGCCGGTGGCCGCGGGCCGGCCCAGCGCACCAGGCTGGTGCCGTGGGGCGACGAGCCGGACGAGGCAGCGGCCACCGCGAACCAGCCCTGGCCGGGCCGGCTACCCGCCCCGGCTCCGTCGGTGCTGATCGATCCGCCCCGGCCGGTCCGGCTGCTCGATGCCGCCGGGCAGTCCGTCCTGGTCACCGAACGAGGCCGGCTGCCCGCCGCGCCGGCCACCTTCCACCTGGCGGAAAACCCTTATGGGGACGGTGGAAAGCCGCTTCCGATCACCGCTTGGGCCGGTCCCTGGCCGATCGATGAGCGGTGGTGGGATCCGGATGCGGCCAGGCAACTGGCCCGGATGCAGTTGGTGGACGCGCTGGGACGGGCCTACCTGGTCTGCTACGAGTCGGCAGGCCGGCGCTGGCTGCTGGAAGCCGTCTACGACTAAGGCAGCTCGGCTACTTCTTGGAGGCCAGCGAGCGCAGGAAGAAGGCCAGGTTGGCCGGCCGCTCGGCCAGCCGGCGCATGAAATAGCCGTACCACTCTTCGCCGTACGGCACGTACACCCGCATCCGGTTGCCGGCGGCGGCCAGCGCGCGCTGCTCGGTCGGCCGGATGCCGTAGAGCATCTGGAACTCGTAGCTGTCCGGCGCCCGGCCGTGCTGGGCGACCAGCGAGCGGGCCGCGGCGATCATGTTCGGGTCGTGGCTGGCCACCATCGGGTAGCCCTGGCCGGCGAACAGCACCCGCAGGCACCGCCGGTACGACTCGTCCACCGCGTCGCCGGTGAAGGCGACCGACTCCGGCTCGGCGTAGGCGCCCTTGCACAGCCGGATCCGCGAGCCCGGGCCGGCCAGGTCCCGGCAGTCGCCCTCGGTGCGCTTGAGGTAGGCCTGCAGCACCGCGCCCACCCACGGGAAGTCCGCCCGCAGCTCGCTGACGATGGCCAGCGTGGAGTCGGTGGTGGTGTGGTCCTCCATGTCGCAGGTGACCGTGGTGCCGGCCGCGGCCGCCGCCTGGCAGATCTGGCGGGCACCCTCCAGCGCGATCTTCTCACCGTCGCCCGGCAGCGCCTGTCCGATGGCCGACAGCTTCACCGACACCTCGGCGCTGCCGGCCAGACCGGCCGAGGCCAGCGCCGCGAGCACCGAGCGGTAGGCGCGCACCGTCTCGGCGGCCTGCTGAGGAGAGGTGGTGTCCTCGCCGAGGAAGTCCAGCGTCACCGTCAGGCCGTCGGCCACCAGTTCGGCGGTGGTACGCAGCGCGTCGTCCTCGCCGGAGCCGGCGATGAACCGGTTCACCACCGGCCGGGTGAGCGCGGACCGTTCGGTCAGCCGGCGCAGCCGGCCGGAACGTGCCGCGGCCAGCAGTGGCTCTCGCAGCAGGGCCACCGTCAGCGCCCAACCTGGTCGGCGACGTCGGGCAATTGATGTGGATGACCGATCGTGGTCGGGCCGACCAGGCTCTCCTTGATCGCCCGCGGCGACACCCACCGTTGCAGGTTGAGCACCGAGCCCGCCTTGTCGTTGGTGCCGGACGCGCGGGAGCCGCCGAACGGCTGCTGGCCGACGACCGCGCCGGTCGGCTTGTCGTTGATGTAGAAGTTGCCCGCGGCGAACCGCAGCCGCTCCTGCGCCTGCACGATGGCCGCCCGGTCGGTGGCGATGACGGCGCCGGTCAGCCCGTACGGGCCACCCGCGTCGACCAGGTCCAGCACCCGGTCGAACGCGTCGTCGGCCGAGTCGTCGTACACGTAGACCGACAGGATCGGGCCGAAGAATTCGGTGGACATCACCTCGTGCTCCGGGTCGGTGGTCACCACGATGGTCGGCCGGACGAAGAATCCCTCGCTGTCATCGGCAGTTCCGCCGGCCACGATCTCCAGCGCCGAGTCGTTCTTGGCCCGGTCCAGCACCGCGGCCAGCTTGTCGAACGAGCGCCGGTCGATCACCGCGCCGAGGAAGTTGGTCAGGTCGGTGACCGGTCCCATGGTCAGCGCCTCGGTCTGCGCGATCAGGCTGTCGGCGATCCGGCGCCACAGCGAAGCGGGCAGGTACGCGCGGGACGCCGCCGAGCACTTCTGGCCCTGGTACTCGAACGCGCCCCGGATCAGCGCGGTCTGCAGCACGTCCTCCTCGGCGCTCGGGTGCGCCAGCACGAAGTCCTTGCCGCCGGTCTCGCCGACGATCCGGGGGTACGTGCGATAGCCGGCCAGGTTCGTACCCACCTGCTGCCACAGGTGCTGGAAGGTCTTGGTGGAACCGGTGAAGTGGATGCCGGCCAGATCCGGATGGGTCAGCAGTACGTCGGAGACCGCGTAGCCGTCGCCGGTGAGCAGGTTGATCACGCCCGGCGGCAGGCCGGCCTCCTCCAGCAGCCGCATGGTGTGGTAGGCCGCGAGCAACTGGGTGTTGGACGGCTTCCAGATCACCACGTTGCCCATCAGGGCGGGCGCGGTGGGCAGGTTCGCCGCGATCGCGGTGAAGTTGAACGGGGTGATCGCGTAGACGAAGCCCTCCAGCGGCCGGTGATCCAGCTGGTTCCACACCCCCGGCACCGAGATCGGCTGCTCGGCGAGCACCTTGGCGCCGAAGTGCACGTTGAACCGCCAGAAGTCGATCAGCTCGCAGGCTGCGTCGATCTCGGCCTGGACGGCGGTCTTGGACTGGCCCAGCATGGTGGCCGCGTTCAGCCGGGCCCGCCGGGGACCGGACAGCAGATCGGCGGCGCGCAGGAAGATGGCGGCCCGGTCGGCGTACGACATCGACCGCCAGCCGGGTGCCGCCGCCTGCGCGGCGGCCACCGCATCCCGGGCGTCCTGCTCGGTGGCCTGGCCGAACTCGCCGAGCACGTGCGCGTGCTTGTGCGGCTGCACCACCGTGCCCCGCTCCCCGCCGCCCAGCCGTTGGACACCGCCGATAGTGCAGGTCAGCTCGACCTGCTGGGCCTGCAGTTCGGCCAGTTCGGCCAGCAACGCGCGCCGCTCCGGCTTGCCGGGCGCATAGTCCAGCACCGGCTCGTTGTGCGGGGTCGGGATCGGGGTGAACGCGTCCATCGGCTTCTCCCATGTTCCAGTGCGATCGAAGCGGGCTATCGCCAGGATATTCCGGTCGGCCCACCGGATGCTGCTCGGAACCGATAAGGTAGCCGCCGTGCGATCCGCCGATTCGAGCAATGATCTCGACCGGCTGCTGCAGCTGCTGCCGGTCGGCCGATCGGTCGGCATCGCCGAGCCGGGCATGCCGCCCGAGCCGGGCGAGCTCCTGCTCGCGGTGACCGGAGCCGATGCCGCCGAGCTGATCGCCGCGGCAACCCGGGCCGGCGCGGCCGCCGTGGTGCTGCCCGCCGGCACGCCGATCCCGCCGGTGCCGGGCTCGGCCGCTCACCCGCCGGTGCCCGGCTCGGCCGCTCACCCGCCGGTGATCGCCCAGAAACCGGACCGGGTGAGTTGGCGGCAGCTGCATGCGGCACTGGCCGCGCGGCTGGACCAGCCCCGGCTGGTGGCCGGTGACGAGCTGGCGGACCTGGCGCAGACCATCGCCACCCTCACCGGCGGCCTGGTCACCATCGAGGACACCGCGGCCCGGGTGCTCGCCTACTCCCGGTCCAGCGACGAGGTGGACGAGTTGCGCCGGCTGTCCATCCTCGGCCGCAGCGGGCCGGCCGATTACCTTGCCCTGCTGCGGGAATGGGGCGTGTACGACCGGCTGGCGACTCCCGAGGAGGTGGTCGAGATCGCCGAGCACCCGGCCAGCGGGGTGCGTCGCCGGCTGGCCGTCGGGGTGTTCGCCGGCGAGCGGCAGCTGGGCACCATCTGGGTGCAGCAGGGTGCCACCGAGTTCGGCCCGCACGCCCGGCAGGCGCTGCTCGGCGCCGCCCGGCTGACCGCCGGACAACTGCTCGGCCGGGACGAACGATCGGCACCCGCCCGCCGGTTGACCGACCTGCTGGCCGGCCGGATCACCCCCGCCGCGCTCGGCCTCGGCCGGGACGCCGACCGGCCCTGCGCGGTGGCGATCGTCCAGCCGGGCGTGACCGACGCCGGGCCGGCCGAGCAGGCACAGCGGCTGGCCGAACTCCGCGCGATCGTGACGGTGCAGGCCGCCGCCTTCCGCCGGCATTCGCTGGTCGAGGCCGCCGACGGCCGGCTGCTGGTGCTGCTGCCGGCCTTGGATCTGCCCACCACCGCGAAACCCACCGGCCCGAAGCCCACCACCGCGAAGCTCACCACCTCGAAGCCCACCGGCCCGAAGCACCCCACCGCGAAGCCCACCGGCCCGAAGCGCGACGTCCCGGAGGCCGAGGCGATGCTCGAACAGGCAATCGCCGCGATCCGCCAGCATCTGGATCCCGCCGCCCGGGCCGGGCTCGGGCCGGTGGTGCCGGGCGTCGATCGGGCGGCAGATTCCGCTCGTGGCGCGGAGTCGGTGACGTCGTTGGAGAGCACCGAGCCGGTATTGTCGTTCGGTCAGGCTCGAAATCGGCTTCTTCTCCGGGCGGTGCGGGATTTACTCGGTCAGCGGGCAGAACTGCTGGACCCACGGGTGGCGGAATTGATCGCCCGCGATCCGGTGAGTGCCACCACCCTGCTGCGCTACCTGGACACCGGCTCCGACGTCGGGCGGGTGGCGGCCGAGCTCGCGGTGCATCCGACCACCGTCCGGTACCGGCTGCGCCGGACCGGTGGAGCGCTCGGAATGGATCTGGCCGATCCGGACGACCGGTTGGCAATCCAGTTGCAGCTACGGCACAAGTTGCGAAGTCGGCCGTTCGCGGGATGATGTGGCTACGGGGGGAAGGGAACGCACTGCGATGACCGATGAGCCGACCGCTGGTTCATCCCGGATCGTCCTGATCGCCGAGGATGATCGCGACATTCGCGAGTTGGTGGTCACCAAACTGTCCGGGACCGGCTACCGGGTGATCGCGGTCGCCGACGGCGTCACGGCATTCAACACGATCCGCGAGCAATTGCCCGACATCGCCCTGCTGGACGTGATGATGCCGGGCTGTTCCGGGCTGGACGTCATCGGCAAGCTGCGTACCGACGAACGAACCGCCGGGGTGCCGGTCATCCTGCTGTCAGCCAAGAGCCAGGACTTCGACGTGGAAACCGGACTGGCCTCCGGTGCGGCCGACTACATCGTCAAGCCGTTCAGCCCACGCGAACTGGTCGAACGGGTCGAGGCGGTCCTGCGACGGACCCGCGGTTGACCACTCCGATCGGCGATACCCGCGACGGCGTCGCCTCCCGGCTGCGCCGGCTGGTCATCGGCACCTTCCTGCTGCTGGTGCTGGTCGGCATCAGCGGGGTGGCCGCGATCGAGATCGCCACCAACCAGAACAGCAAGCTGACCGCCGGCTACAGCCCGGCCGAGAGCGCACACCAGCAGACGCTCACCCTGATGCTGGACAGCGAGACCGCGGTGCGCGGCTACCTGCTCACCGGCAACCAGAGCTTCCTCGCGCCGTACCGCACCGCACGCCGGCAGATCCTGCCCGACCTGGACCGCACCAAGGCCGCCCTGGATGGAGCCGGCATCCGCAACCTGGATGCCGCCATCAACGCCGAGCGCAGCCTGGCCAGCCGCTGGCTGACCGGATATGCCGATCCGATCGGGGCAAACCCCAACAGCTCTACGCTGCCCTCGGCCGGCCAGCAGGGCGCGGCCAAGGCCGTGTTCGACCAGTACCGCTCGGCCAATGCGCTGGTGACCAACGAGCTGGAACAGACCCGGACCAGGCTGCGCGCGGACGTGTCCCGGTTGCACTCGCTGGCCATTCCGCTGCTGGCGGCAGCCACCGTGGCGGCCCTGCTGGTCGCGGCGGTGCTCGCCTACCGGGCAGCCGCCGGGATCAGCCGGCCACTGCGTGCGTTGCGTTCGGTGGTCGGCCGGCTGGACCGCGGTGATCTCGGCGCGCACGCCAACGAGCAGGACGGCCCATCCGAGGTGCGGGCACTGGCCCGCGCGGTGAACTCGGTGGGCCGCCGGGCCCGGGCCGAGGCCGCCGCCGACCGGGACGCCGAGCAGTTCCGGCAACGTACCCGGCTGATCTCCTCGACCATCCGGCGCAGCAGCAACGCCACCCAGATGGCCGAGCACCTGGTGCGGGGCCTCGGCGACGCGTTCGAGGTGGACCGGGCCTGGCTGTTCGTCTTCGCCGGCGAGCGGGTACCGCAGCTACTGGCGCAGTGGCAGCGCGAACCGCTGCGGCCGCTGGCGCCACCGCTGGATTACCAGGTGACCGAACTGCACGCGCTGGCCCAGCGACTGTGGGACAACGCGCACACCATCGGCATCGACGACCACCGCACCTACGAACCGACCGAGGCCGGCCGGGTGCTGTTCGGGCTGGCCCAGGCGGTCGGCGCCAGCGCATCGCTGGTGGTGCCGATCGGCGACAGCGCCGGCCCACTGGGCCTGATCTGGCTGGCCATGGCCGGCCATTCCCGGCACTGGACGCTGACCGAGACCGGGGTGGCACAGTTCCTGGCCTCGGATCTCGCGCACAGCATGACCCAGAGCCACCTGATCCAGACCCAGGCCGAGGCGGTCCGGTTGCTGCAGGAACTCGACCAGGCCAAGGCCGATTTCATCTCCACCGTCTCGCACGAACTGCGTACCCCGCTCACCTCGATCACCGGCTACCTGGAGATGCTGCAGGACGGCGACGCCGGTCGGCTGCCCCGCCAGGCGCACGAGATGCTGACCGTGATCGACCGCAATGCCGTCCGGTTGCGCAACCTGATCGAGGATCTGCTGACCCAGACCAGGATCGACGCCGGCCGGCTGCGGCTGGAGCTGGCCTCGGTGGACGTCGCCGCGGTGCTCGGCTCGGTGCACCAGGCGATGCTGCCGCAGGCCAGCTCGGACGGGGTGCAGCTGAAGCTCATCGCCCCGGCCGGCTGCAAGATCGAGGCCGACCAGCAGCAGCTGGAGCAGGTCTTCATGAACCTGGTGGGCAACGCCTGCAAGTTCACCCCGGCCGGCGGCGAGATCACCGTGGAGCTCATCCCGGACTGCGAGGAGGGCGTGCTGGTCGAGGTCTC
>DASUAC010000352.1:0-10006 GCA_035763985.1 Jatrophihabitans sp.
CGAGAGTGGAGCGGAATTGCGGACCAACCACGTGCCGCCGCCGGTAGCCTTTGGCCATGGCGTTCGAACGCATAACGGTGGACCCTGCGACGATGGGTGGTATGCCTTGTATCCGCGGGTTGCGGATACCGGTGGCAACCGTCGTCGCCATGGTGGCGGACGGTATGACGGTCGATGAGATCCTCGCCGACCTACCGGATCTGACCCGGGAGGATGTCGCCGAGTCCCTCAGGTACGCCGCGGCGGCGCTGCAGGAACGCGAACTCCCGTTGCGCCCCTCCGCATGAGGTTTCTGCTCGACAACAACCTCTCACCCAGGCTGGCGGAGTTGCTGCGTGCCGCCGGGCATGACGTCCTGCATGTGCGGGACGTCGGCATGCAGAGTGCGACCGACGAGGTTGTCATCGGATTCGCCCGATCGAACGACCGGGTGCTGGTGAGCGCCGATACCGACTTCGGCACCCTTTTGGCGCGTAGCCGTGCGACTGCGCCGTCCTTCCTCCTGATGCGCCGCGCCGCCGGGCGACGTGCTACCGAGCAGGCTGGACTGATCCTTGCGAATTGCGAATCGGTTCGCGCCGAGTTGGCAGCCGGCGCGATTGTCGTGCTGGGGGAGGAGACGCTACGGATCCGAAGGTTGCCGATCGGCTGACGTCACGATCCTGGTCCTTCCGTGGAGCGGATCCGACTCCAAGGCCCGGCTAGCTGAGCGTCCAGGCCGACGGGTGCTGGGTGAAGCCGATGCGCGGGTAGTACTCGACCGCGGTGGGCGCGGACAGCAGCACGATCTTCGCCGCCGGTGCCTCGTTCTTGACCGCCGCGATCAGCGCCCGGCCGATGCCGGCCCGCTGGTAGTCATGGCTGACCGCCAGGTCGGACAGGTAGGTGACATAGCTGAAATCGGACATGCAGCGAGCGATGCCGACCAGCCGCTCGTCCACCCGGGCGCACAGCACCAGGTTGGCGTTGCGCAGCATCGCGGTGAACCGGTCCCGGTCATCGAGCGGCCGGCGCTGCAGGCCGGAGTCGCGGTACACCGCGAGCACCTCGTCCACGTCGAGTTCGTTGCCCTCGACCCGGTCAATCTTGCATTCCACGAAGCAACTCCAATCGGTTCAGGATGACGCCGTGGTTCACCAGGAAGCGCTCCGGCCGGAGCGAGCCTAGCTCGATACCTTCCTGTTGCAATACCTGGCCGAAGTCCGCTCCGGAGGCCGCGCTACGGTTCGCCGCGGCCTGCACCGAGCGGTAGGCGTGCTCGCGTTCGGCGCCGCCGGAGGTCAGGTCGGCCAGCACCGCGGAGCTGAACGCCAGGCCGTGGGTGGCGTACACCGCCGCCTGCATCCGGTCGCCGAACACGGTCAGCGTCTGCACCAGGTCGGCGGCCATGGTCGCCTGGTAGTGGCCGACCAGCAGGCTGTCCGGCAGCGCCACCCGTTCCACCGAGGAATGCGCCAGATCCCGTTCATGCCACAGCGCGACGTCCTCCAGCATGGTGCCGGCGTAGCCGCGCAGCAACCGGGCCAGGCCGCACAGCCGCTCGCTGGTGGTCGGATTGCGTTTGTGCGGCATCGCACTGGAGCCCTGGTAGGCGGCCGTCCGGCGCTCCTCCACCTCGGCGACCTCGGTGCGTTGCAGCAGCCGCAGTTCCAGCGCGATCTGCTCGATGCAGGCGCCCAGCAGCGCCACCGCCTGGACCAGCTCGGCATGCCGGTCCCGGGCCACCACCTGGCTGGGCGCGGGTTCCACGCCCAGGCCCAGTTCGGAGCAGACGTAGCTCTCCACGTACGGGTCGATCAGCGCGTAGGTGCCGACCGCGCCGGAGATGGTGCCGACCGCGACCGCGGTGCGAGCGGACCGCAGCCGGCGCAGCGACCGGTCCACCGCGAAGGCGAAGCCGGCCAGCTTGTGCCCGAACGTGGTCGGCTCGGCGTGCACGCCGTGGGTACGTCCGATGCAGATGGTGTCCCAGTGCTCGAGCGCCTTGTCGACCAGCACCGAGCGCAGCCGGCGGCCGGCATCGAGCAGCAGGTCGGTGGACCGGGCCAGGGTGTAGCCCAGCGCGGTGTCCACCAGGTCGTAGCTGGTCATGCCGAGATGCACCCAGCGGGCCGATTCGGCCGGCAGATGCTCGCAGAACGCCGCCAGGAAGGACAGCACCTCGTGGTCCCGGCTGCGTTCCAGCTCGGCCACCCGGGCCGGCGTCGGCACCGGCGCCCGGCGCATGTCGGCCACCACCACGGCCGGGATCCGGCCCAGCTGCACCTGTGCCTGGGAGGCCAGGATCTCGACCTTGACCCAGGTCTCGTAGCGGGCCTGGTCGGTCCACAGCTGTGCCATTTCCGGCAGTGCGTAACGGGAAATCATCTAGCTGCTCCGTCGTTTCGTAGTTCCGGCAACCGCTCGTCAACGCCCGCGGCGGGGATCAGTAGTTCTCGAAGTACTCGCGCTGTTCCCACTCGGTCACGCCGTCCTCGGTCGGCTGCTCCTTGGCACACCACTCCTCGTACCGGGTGACCTCGCTCTGCTTGAGCTTGGTCAGGCAGAGGGCCAGCGACCGGCCGAGCAGCTCAGTAGCCCGGCCGTCGGTGAACACCTCCACCGCCTCGGCCAGCGACTGCGGCAGCACCTGGTCCGTCCCGGCAGTCGGTCCGGCGGGGGCGAGCAGCCCCTGCAGTCCGGCGTGCAACTGCGCCGCCATCAGCAGGTAAGGATTGGCGCACGGCTCGCCGACCCGGTTCTCCAGGTGGGCCGAGTTGTCGCCGCCGCCGAGCACCCGGACCAGCACGGTGCGGTCCTCGGTGCTCCAGCCGATCCGGGTCGGCGAGAACGGGAAGTCCGGGCCGAGCCGGCGGTAGCCGTTGACGGTGGGCACCGAGAGCAGGCAGTACTCCCGCGCCCGGTCCAGCAGGCCGTTGATGTAGGCCAGTCCCTGGGCCGAGATGCCGTCCGGGCCGGCGTCGGCGAACAGGTTGCGGCCGGTGGCCGCGTCCATCACCGACTGGTGCAGGTGCCAGCCGCTGGGGTCGAAGCCGTCGATCTTGGGCAGCGACATGAACGAGGCGTGGTAGCCGAGCCGGCTGCAGTTCTGCTTGACCAGCGTGCGGAACAGCAGCATCGCGTCCGCGGCGTCCAGGGCCTGCATCGGGTTGAAGGTGGTCTCGAGCTGGCCGGGTCCGGACTCGTGCTCCATGGACCGCAGCGGCAGGCCGAGCCGCAGCAACTGCAGGGCAAGAGGTTCGGCGACGCCGGCCACCGTGTCGTAGTAGCTGTCGGAGTTGAACTGGTAGCCGGCGTTCATCGGCTGCACCCGCGGGGCCGCGCCCTGCAGGCCGAAGCCGTTGCCGGCGTGGCCCGGCCCGCCGCCCAGCGCGCGGGTCAGGTACCACTCCACCTCCAGCCCGATCACCGGGGTCAGGCCGGCGGCGGTGTAGGAGTCGCACACCGAGCGCAGTACGTGCCGGGTGGACAGCGGATGCGGCGAGCCGTCGCGCAGGTACTCGTCACCCAGCACCCAGGCGGTCCGCGGCTCACGTCCGGGCAGCACCTGGAAGGTGGTCGGATCCGGCACCACCACCATGTCGCCGCAGCCGGCGAGCTCGGCCACCCCGATGCCGCCGTCGGCCTGGAAGTCCACCGCCACCGCGTGGCCGGTGTCGAACAGGAACGGTCCCGGACTGAAGTCCATGCCGTTGCGCAGCACGGTGCGGAACGCGGCGGCGGTCAGCGTCTTCGACCGGGCCAGCCCGTGCGGGTCGCAGAACGCCAGCCGGACGAAGTCGAGCTCGTCGAGCTCGGCCTCCAGCTGCTCGGCGACCGCCAGTTGGTGCTCGTCCCACAGGCCGAACTCGGCGACGAAGGACGGCCGGCCGACGCTGCCGTCGGTGTACAGCCGCGACCAGGGCCTGGAATACATCGATCACTCCATCCGTGTTGAGGCCGCCAGCGGTGGTGCCGGGAATTCGCCCAGGTCGGCCTCCAATGCCTGGGCGGCGGACAGCAGTTCTCGATCGGCACCGACCGGGCCGACCAGTTGCAGGCCGACCGGCAGGCCGGCTGCGGTGTGGCCGACCGGCAGCGAGATCGCCGGCTGGCCGGTCAGGTTGAACGGGTAGCTGGCCGGCGACCAGCCCAGCCAGTCCAGGTCGGCCAGGTCGGCGGCCCAGGGCGGCGCGATCGCCGCCGCTCCGAACGGTTCGATGCCCACCGTGGGCATGACCAGCAGGTCGTAGCACTCCATCACCACGCGCAGCCGGGTCCGCAGCGCCAGCCGGGCCGCTTCGGCCCGCATCACCGCGGTACCGCTGAGACTGCGGCCGTGCTCGACGATCGCCAGCCGGCCCGGATCGCAGTACGGCTCGTCCTCCGGCCGGGTGCCGGCCGCCTCGGTGGCTGCCAGGATGTCCACCAGGGCCGGGTACGGGTCGGCGAACGGCACCTCGATGTGCGCCACCCGATGCCCGCGCTGGGTCAGCAGCGGGCAGACCTGTTCGGTGATCCGCCGGATCTCCGGGGTGGTGCCGTCGAAGTTCAGCCAGCCGATCCGCAGCACCCGGCGTTCGGTCCGGACGTCCACCGAGCCGGTGCCGGAGTCCGGGTCGGCCCGGTGCGGCCCGGCCAGCACCGCGGCCAGTTCGGCGACGTCGGCGACGCTGCGCGCGATCGGGCCGAGGTGGGACAGCCGCTCGGCCCCGGCCGGTACGTACGGCACCCGGCCGTAGGACGGCTTGTAGCCGACCACACCGCAGAACGCGGCCGGGATCCGGATCGAGCCGGCGCCGTCGGTGCCGAGCGCGGCAACGCCCAGGCCGGCCGCCACCGCGGCCGCCGCGCCACCGCTGGAGCCACCGGCCGTCCGGTCCAGCGCCCACGGGTTACGGGTCGGCGGCGCCAGCCGGCAGACCGTGCTGGCGCTCCAGCCGTACTCCGAGGTGGTCGTCTTGCCGATCATGATCGCGCCGGCCGCCCGCAGCCGGGCCACCGCCGGTGCGTCCACCCGGGGCCGGGCGCAGGCCAGCAGCGAGCCGCGGGTGGTCGGCAGCTCCCGGGTGCCGATCAGGTCCTTCACCGAGATCGGCATCCCGAGCAGCGGCTGCTGCTGCCAGGCCAGCGGCCCCAGCCTGGCGATCCGCCGGTCGGCCAGCTCCGCGGCCTGCAACGCCGGTTCGCCGGCCACCGAGAGGAAGGCGCCCAGCATCGGCTCCAGCCGCTGGATGGCGGCCAGCACCCACTCCACCGACTCCAGCACCGTGAACCGGCGCTCGGCCAGCGCGCAACGCAGCCGCTGGATCTCGGACCGTCCGGTCGCCGGCCCGAACGCCGGGTCCGGTTGGGCCGGCGGCGGCAGGATCGACGCGCTGCTCACGGCAACGCTGCGGGATCGCGGAGCTGGTGGTGCGAAGCCTCACCCTGGGCCGCCAGTTCGACCCTCTCGGTCAGCTGCCGGACCGCCGCCGTCCCGGTCAGCCGCTCGAGCGCCGCCGTCTCGGTCAGCTGCTCGAGCGCCGCCGACTTGGTCAGCTGCTCGACCGCGGCCGCTCCGGCGATCTTCGCCCAATGCCAGGCCGAGTCGAACGAGCTCACCTCGATCTCGGCCCCGGCACTGACCAGCTCCGCGACCAGGCTGGTGGCCCGGGCCAGGAACGCCGAGCAGCGGTGCGCGATCAGCAGGTCCTGCTCGTCGAACGGCTGACCGGCACAGCGCAGCAGCCGCAGGTCGAGGAAGCCGTTGAACCTCCGGTCGAGCACCTCGACCGACTGCGGGCTGCGGATGCTGTAGCGCACCTTGGCGGCGACATGGCCGTGATGGTGCTGGTCGGAGAAGTAGGCGATGTCCGGGATGGTCGGCGGCACGAAGTAGTCCCGTGCCTGCACCTCGGGCACCTTGGGCAGGTTGCCGGTCAGGAAGTGCCAGGAGTTGTACTGCATCCGCGACGACATCGCCCAGGCCTTGTCGGCCAGGTGGGCGGGGGAGTCGTCGAAGAACCGGGCGGCCCGCGGCGAGGGCACCACGCAGCAGTAGAAGTCGGTGATCTCCCAGCGGGTGATCTCGGCCCAGCTCTGGTCCCGCAGCGCCTGGATCAGGTTCGGCAGCGAGCGCATGCCGCGGCTCATCGCGAAGTCGGCGTCGAAGGCCTCGGTGGCCGCGGCCACCGTGTGGTAGACCAGCGATTCCAGCCCGGTGCCGAACTCGTCGTGCGGCCGGCCGAGCCAGTCCGGCGCCGCGGCGAGGTTCGTGGCCAGCTGCGCGAAGCTGGCCCCGGCGATCGGCAGCCGCTCGCTCAGCCGGCCGCAGAGGGCTGCCTCCCGGCGACGTCCGGAGGCGGCGACCGGCCCGGCCACGCACTCGATCTTGTGCATCAGCGCGCCGTGGATGGTGCGGTACAGCTGCACCGTGCGCAGCAGCTCGGTACGCCGTGCGTACAGCGCGTGGGCCAGTTCGTTCAGCTCCGCCACCGTGGTCGAGCCGGCCGGCGGCACCGGCGGCCCGGCGTAGGCGGCGTTGTACTTGCGCCGGGTGCGTTCCAGCAGGTACCCGACATGCGCCACCGACAGCTGGGTGCCGTTCGCCTCCTCGATCCGGCCGAAGCTGGCCGAGCGCACCAGCAGGGTCAGGCACACCACCAGCACCACGTCGTTGTCCGACCACAGCTCCAGCGGCAACCCGTGCAGGCTGCTCAGCGCGCAGTCCGGGTGGCCCGGCCAGAGCGTCTTGCCGGTGATGGTGTTCAGGTTGCGGAAGTTCGTGTACTGCTTGCCCTCCACGTACAGCACGAACGGCGCGGTCCGGCGGGCCGCCTCCAGCAGCAGGTCCAGCAGCTCGATCCGGTCCGGCTCGGCCAGCGCGGCGAGCCAGGCCCGGCAGTCGGCCACCGAACGCGCGGCGCGTTCGGCCGCCCGGCGCAGCTCGGTGCGGTAGGCCTGCACCTGGGCCGCCGTCCAGGGCACCCGGAGCACTCCCTCGACGAGCTTCTCCCGGCCGGCCAGTGGCCCCTGGCCCGGCACCCGGATGGCCAACCGCCCGCTGGTGGTGAGGCCGAGTTCGCCGAGGAAGGCCGGCTGGCCGTCCGCCGGTGCGGTCTCGGCAACCGGCTCGCCGGTCTGCGGTGCGTCGGCGGCGGCCTCGGCGTCCGCGGTGGCCTCGGCGCCATCGAACTCCTCGGACGCCTCGAACTCCTCGTACGCCTCGAACGCCTCGAACTCCTCGGACGCCTCGGACGCCTCGAACGCCTCGGACCCGGACGAGCGCCAGGAGATGCCGCACAGCACGGCCAGCGCCGCCTCCTCGGCGGTGTCCAATGCGCGCAGCTGGACGTCGGCGGGAACGTGCCCGGCCAGGGTGAGCACGATGTCCACCGCGGTGCGCAGATCAGGGGCCGCGACGGCGGCCCGCCAGGTCTGCTTGAGCAGATCCGGAAAGCCGGCCTCGGCGTCCACCAGGTAGTCCGGCCGGCTGGCGGCGCCGGCCGCGGTGCCGAGCCGGCTCGGCCGCCGGCTGAACCGGCGGCGGGCGTTGGTCTCCCGCCGGGACGTCTTGTTGCGCTCGATCGAGGCGGTCATCAGGCACCGTCCATGGTCAGTTCGATGTGGTTCCACAGCTCGTTGCCGGTCGGCGTCCAGTCCTCGTCGACGTAGATGCAGTCGACCGGGCAGACCAGTACGCAGGCGGGGCAGCCGGAGCAGAGCTCCGGGACGATGACCACGTCCAGCCCACGGTCGAAGATCGCCCCGAACTCCGGGGGGCAGTTGCGCAGGCAGGTGTCGCAGGTGATGCACTCCGACGATTCGATCCGCCGCGGCGGCTTCTTCCAGTTGGCGCTGCGGGAACGGCTGGCGATCCGCTCGTTGCGCGCGGCTCGGCCGGTTGCCGTGGCGTTGATTGGCAAGGGGGAGGGCATTCAGTACTTCCCTTCTCGACCCGGGCGCGAGGCACGCTCGAAGTCAAAGCCCGAGGAACTGCGGCATAGGGCATTCGATACGTCTCTTCTCGACGTGCGCCGGAAAAGCGCTCGAAGCGGCACCTATGAAAGGTGGAGACGCCGGGGATGCCCGCCGGTGACATCGAAAGAATGGCACAGGCAACGGGGCCCGCAGAATGGCAAATTGATTGCCATTTGCATATCTGACTTAAGGGTGTATGAACCGCGCCGAGCGCGACCGTCGGACGGGAATCGCCGATGGCTCAAGGCAAATCAGCAGCATGGCCCGGCTGCCGATGGACTCGGCTGCCGGGCGGTCCGCGAGCGCCGCAGGGCCATGGTGGTAGCGGTATCGAACATCGGCCGATAAATCGCTACGGCGTTAATGATGCCCTTTCACAGCGATTCGGAGAATGCCGGTGCGCAATGGCTGGAGAATAGGGCCGGAAATGCGGCCTGAAATATGCGGGATAGGGCGTGCTGGATTCAGCGCAGACGGCGGCCGGTGAGCGAGGCGAATACCTCGTCCAAGGTGGCCCGGCCGAAGCACATGTCATGCAGTTCGGCGCCGGCCGCCGCCACCGTGCCGGCCACCTGGGCCAGCAGCCGCGCCGGTTCGCCGTCCAGGTAGAGCCGCAGCCGGCTGCCGGACGCGCCGGCCGGCAGCGGGCGGGCCTCCGCCCGGCCCACCCCGGGCAGCCGGCACAGCCGCTCGCAGAGGTCCGCGCCGCCGGCTATCCGCAGGTCCAGCACGGAGCCGCCGGGCAGCGAGGCGGCCAGGGCCGCCGGGGTGTCCACCGCGAGCAGCCGGCCCGCGTCCATGATCGCGATCCGGTCGCACAACTGCTCCGCCTCCTCCGGGTCGGAGGTGGTGAGCACGATCGTCAGCCCGGCCCGGCGCAGCTGCCGCACCTTGTCCCAGAGGAACGCCCGCGCGGTCGGCTCCAGCGCGGCCGACTGCTCGTCGAGGAACAGCACCTCGGGGTGGTGCATCAGCGCGCGGGCCAGCATCAGCCGCTGCAGCTCGTCGGCCGAGTAGCTGTCCAATCGGTCCTCGGCCCGTCCGGTGAGCTCGAACTGCTCGAGCAGCTGGTCGGCCCGCCGCTCCCGGGCGCCCCGCGGCACGCCGTGGTACGCGCCGTGCAGCAGCAGGTTCTGCCGTGCGGTGGCGGCCCGTTCGGCGTTGACCCGCTGCGGCAGCACGGCGAACTTGGAGCGGGCCGCCACCGGATTGCCGATCACGTCGATGCCGGCGACCCGGGCCTGGCCGCTGGTGGCCAGCACCCGTGCGGTCAGGATGCCCAGGGCGGTCGACTTGCCGGCTCCGTCCGGGCCGAGCAGCCCGAAGATCTCCCCGCGCGGTACGGCGAAACTGATGCCGTCCACCGCGTTGCCGGTACGCCGGGGGTACTGCTTGACCAGCGTGCGCACCTCGACCGCCGCGGCCGGCCGGCCCGGAACCGGCCAGTCGGCGTGGTCAGCAGCGCCCGCGGCCACCGACCGGCGCGGAGCCGTCGAGTGCGGGGCCACCGCCAGCGCGGTCCTGGTGCGCGGCGCCAGCGCCGGCGCGGCGAGCTGGTGCGCAGCCGTCGCTCGCGAAGCCATTGCGCTCTGGGTCATCGGGTTCCTCCTTCGAACGGCGTCCATCGCCGACGGCTGGATAAGGTCGAGAAGGCCGGACGGCCGGCTGCGGCGGGCCGAACCAGCGGCGCAGCGACTCGGCCAATGCGGTGGTGTCGGATCCGGCCCAGGCCACGTACCCGTCCGGGCGGACCAACACCGAGTCCGAGGGGTCAGCGCCGACCGGCGCCCGGCCGGTGGCGCCGGCGGTACGGTCACCGGCCAGCCACCGACCGGTGACGATGTCGACCCGGTCCACCCAGCCGGCGGCCAGCCGGTTCACCAGCCGGGATCGGTCGGTGCTCACCAGCAGACCCCGGCCGGGCCGCTGCATTTCGGCCACCGACGCCCGGCTGTCGTCGGGGAAGCCCAGCTGCCAGGCGGGCATCGGCCGTCCCAGTAGCCGATGCCCGCCCCCGCCGGCCTGACACCGGACGGCAGGCTCGCCGATCAGGCCGGCCAGCCGG
>DASUAC010000353.1:0-3231 GCA_035763985.1 Jatrophihabitans sp.
AGGACGACTCCGCGACCGCCGGCGGAGGCGCCGGATCCGAGACGTCCACCGGTCCAGCCTAGGCATACCTCACACTGCTGCCGGCCGACGTGTGTACCGTCCGAGGACGTGCACATCGTGGTGATGGGATGCGGCCGGGTCGGTTCGACCCTGGCGCATCACCTGGAGCGGCTCAATCACAGCGTCGCGGTCATCGACCAGGATCCGACGGCATTCCGGCGACTCGGCCCGAACTTCAGCGGCAAGACGATCGCCGGGATCGGCTTCGACCGGGACACCCTGATCGAGGCGGGCATCGAGAACGCCGACGCGTTCGCCGCGGTGTCCAGCGGCGACAACTCCAACATCATCGCCGCCCGGGTGGCCAGGGAGACCTTCGGCGTCGGCCACGTGGTGGCCCGGATCTACGACCCGCTGCGGGCCGAGGTGTACGAGCGGCTGGGCATTCCCACCATCGCCACCGTGCCCTGGACGGCGAACCGGCTGCTGAAGAACATTCTCGGTGGCACCATCGATGAGGAGTGGCGGGATCCGACCGGGCAGGTGGTGCTGTTGCACGTCAACCTGGCCGAGAGCTGGGTCGGTGAGAAGATCAGCGCCTTCGAGGAGGCGACCGGCGCCCGGGTGGCGCTGATCAGCCGATTCGGCAAGGGCGAACTGCCCAGCCCGCACGGCGTGATCCAGCACGGCGACGAGTTGCACGTGACCGTCACCGACGACCTCACCGACCAGGTGCGGGCCGCCGCCGCCGAGGGACCAGGAGGGCAGCGCTGATGCGGATAGCCATCGCCGGGGCCGGCGCGGTCGGCCGATCGATCGCCCGCGAGCTGCTCGTCAACGGTCACGCGGTCCTGCTCATCGACAAGGACGCCCGCAAGGTGCGCCAGGAGCGGATCCCGGAGGCGGAATGGCTGCACGCCGACGCCTGCGAGCTGTCCAGCCTGGAGGACGCCAAGCTGGAGGACTGCGAGGTGGTGATCGGCGCCACCGGCGACGACAAGGTCAACCTGGTGGTGTCGCTGCTGGCCAAGACCGAGTTCTCGGTACGCCGGGTGGTGGCCCGGATCAACCATCCGGCCAACGAGTGGCTGTTCAACGAGGCCTGGGGGGTGGACGTGGCGGTCTCCACGCCCCGGGTGCTGGCCGCCCTGGTCGAGGAGGCGGTCTCGGTCGGCGACGTGGTGCGGCTGTTCTCGCTGCGCCAGGGCGAGGCCAACCTGATCGAGGTCACGTTGCCGCCCGGCGCACCCTGCTCCGGCGTCCCGGTGCGGGATCTGAACCTGCCGTCGGACGCCGCGATAGTGGCGATCATCCGTAACCATCGGGTGATCACCCCGACCCCGGACGAACCGCTGGAGCCGGGCGACGAACTGCTGTTCGTGGCCATGCCGGAGGCCGAGCCGGCGATCCGGCAAGCGGTCTGTTCCACCCCGGTCGACACCACCGGACAACCGGTCGACACTGCCGGGTAGCCGCTCGACACTGCCGGCTGGCCGGCTCAACGCTGCCGGTACCGGCACGTGGCACGGACGGCATTTACGCCGGCGGCTCCTCGCCATCGGCCATCGCCGGCCGGTCGAAGGCGTCCAGGTCCGGCTCGGCCATCGCCGGCCGCTCGACGGCGTCCAGGTCCGGCACGGCCAGGTCCGGCTCGGGGGCACCGGCGGTGGCCGTCTCCGGATCGGTGGCGTCCGGCCGCGGCAGTCGCTGCCGGGCTCGCCGCACCACCCAGAAGCCGAAGGCGAGCACCGCCAGGTACAGCGGGAAACCCATCACGATCCTGGTCACCGCCAGCCAGCCGGTCCGGTTGTGCTGGAACAGGCTGAGCTGCACCACCGCCCGCGCGGCGAACATGGCCAGCCCGGCCAGCGTGGCCAGGTCGTAGGCCCGGCGCAGGAAGCCGACCCGGTACCACCGCTGGCCCTCCGGCAGCGGCGCCGGATCCAGGAACTCCCAGAGCAGCCCGACCAGCGGCCGGCGGACGATCAGGGTCACCGCGAAGACGGCGCCGTACACGATCGAACCTGCGATGCCGAGCAGGAAGAACCCGCGAGCCTGGCCGGTGTGCGCGGCGATGGCCGCGGCCACCACCACGCTGAACAGCCCGGTCACCGCCTGCTGCAGTGACTGCCGGCGCAGCAGCCGGTAACCGGCCAGCAGCACCGCCACGACGACCGCCGCCCAGATCGCCGGCCACAGTCCGGCCGCGGCGTTCACCCCGACGAACACCACCAGCGGGATCGCGCTGATGACCGTGCCGGACCAGCCGCCGAAGGAGTCCAGCATCTGCTGCCGGGTTCGTTCGCGCAGCTCGTTGGCCGCAGGGGAGCTCATCTGGTCGGCTCCGCGCTCGTTCCGCTCCTCGGCGCTGCGCGCCTGCGATGCTCGATCGCTGTCGCCTTCGGGCTCATCGGCGCTGCGCGCCTACGATGCTCGCTCGCTGTCGCCTCCGGGCTCATCTGCTCGGCCCTGCCTGCCGGCTCATCTCACTCAGCCCTGCCCGGCCGGCCCCGGCGGCTGCCCGGCTTCCTGACCGGCCGCCTCCTGCGCCGCGGCCACCTGTTCGGCGGCGTCCCGCGGCAGCTGCAGCGGCACCGGATCGCGGACCGGCAGCGGGCTGCTGCCGCGCACCACCACCACTCCCCGGAAGGTGTCCAGGAAGACCTTGGCCTGCGCATCCGCCAAGGCCGGCGCGCCGGCCAGCATCGCGCGCAGGAACCACCGCGGGCCGTCCACTCCGATGAACCGCACCGGGGTGAACCCGTTGGGCGCCGGCAGTTTGCCGGCCAGCTCGGCACCGAACTCGCCGTCCTGCTCGTTCACGGTGCCGCCCTGCTGGGAGATCGAGGCCTTGATCTCGGCCCGGACCTCGTCCCAGATGCCGTCCTGGCGCGGCGCCGCGAACACCCCCAGCTGCATCTGGCCGACCTCGTTCACCAACGTGACCGCCGCCACCTGACCCTGCTCGGCCACCTCGACCCGGATCTCCAGGCCGGTCTCGGCCGGTATTCGCAACGCACCCAGGTCCAGCCGCTGCAGCCCGTCGTCCGGCTCGTCGGCCTCGTCGAACGGACCGGTGGTGACCGCCCGCTCGTGATGCCGCGTGGTGTCCCACGGGGGGGTGGCATCCAGCTTGGACCGCTCGGTCCGCTTCTCCTTGCGCCGCAGCGCCATTACCGATCGTCTCCTTCGATATCGCGCGGCGGCGAGATCAGCGCCGCCGCGCCGCCG
>DASUAC010000354.1:0-2180 GCA_035763985.1 Jatrophihabitans sp.
GGTCACCACCGGCAGCCCGGTGGCCTCGCGGACCTCGGCCAGGATCCGCAGGCCGTCCCGGGCCAGCGGCACCACCAGGTCCCGGCGGCCCGCGGCGTGCGACGGATCCACGATCACCGGCAGGTGGGACAGCTGCTGCACCATCGGCACCGCGGAGACGTCGAACATGTTGCGGATCGCCGGCTCGAAGCTGCGGATGCCGCGCTCGCACAGCACGATGTCGAGGTTGCCGCGCTGGGCGATGTATTCGGCGGCCATCAGCCATTCCTCGTAGGTGGCCGACAGCCCGCGCTTGAGCATGACCGGCTTGCCCACCCCGCCGACCGCCTGCAGCAGCCCGAAGTTCTGCATGTTGCGGGTGCCGATCTGCAGCATGTCGGCGTACTCGGCGACATCGTCGACGTCGTTGACGTCGAGCACCTCGGTCACCACCGGCAGCCCGGTGGCCTCGCGGACCTCGGCCAGGATCCGCAGGCCGTCCCGGGCCAGCCCCTGGAACGCGTACGGCGAGCTGCGCGGCTTGTACGCCCCGCCGCGCAGCAGCGCCGCCCCGGCCGCCCTGGCCATCAGCGCGGAGGCCAGCGTCTGCTCCGGGGTCTCCACCGCGCACGGGCCGGCGATCAGGGTGAACGTGTCCGGCCCGATCGGCACCCCGCGTACCCGGATGGTGCTGCGCCGATTGTGGTTGGCGGCCGAGACCAGCTTGTACGGCGCGGTGATCCGCTTGGTGTCCGCGACGCCGGTCAGGCCGGAGACGTCGATGGTCTCCAGCACCGACTCCTCGCCGATCACCCCGATGATGGTCCGCATCACGCCGCGGCTGACGAAGGCCTGGCCGCCGTGCGTCTCGATCTGTACGACGACCGCGGCGATGTCGTCAGCGGTTGCGGCCTGGTCCATCACGATCACCATGGCTACCAGCCTAGGGGGATTCGGTTACCAAGCGTGAACGAGGCGTTCTGATAATTCCGGCACGCGCAGCGGCGCACGGATCATCGGGGCGCCTCAGACGACGGTGAGCGTGACCTCGGACCCGACCGGGACCTGCTTGCCGGCGCCGGGACTCATCCCCACCACCTTGCCCAGGAAACCGCCGAACACCTTCTTGATCCGCACCTTCAGGTGCAGGGCCTGCAGGGTGTTCCGGGCGTCGCCGACCGAGGTGCCGTTGGGGATCTGGGGCAACGTGACCAGCGGCGGGCCCTCGGAGATCACCAGGTGCACCGTACTGAACTTCGGCACCCGGGCGTCCGCCGCCGGGTCCTGGCCGATCACCTGGCCGGCTGGCACCGAGTTCGAGAAGTCCTGGCTGGTGGTCACCTTGAACGCGGCCTGCTGCAGGGTGTCGGTGGCGTCGGCTTGGGTCTGCCCGGTCACCCCCGGCACCGAGACGATCGGTGGCCCGGTGGAGACGTAGACGGTGATCGCCTGATTCCGCTTGACCTCGGCATCCGCCGCCGGGTCGGTCCGGATCACCGAGCCGGACGCCACCTTGCCGGTGTCGTCCGCGACGTCCTTGCGGTTCAGCTGCACCGGGATGCCGGCGAATGCCTGCTGCGCGGCGGCGTACGGCTTGCCGGCCACCTGGGGCACGGTGAACCGCTCGGCGCCCTTGGACAGCACCAGCTGCACCCGCTTGCCGGCCAGCAGGTGGGTGCCGGCCGAGGGATCCGAGCGCAGTACAAGGCCCACCGCCACCGTCTCGGAGAAGTCCTGCGCCACCGTCGAGCTGACCGTGAAGCCGTCCCGGCGCAGCTCGCTGACCGCGGCCGCCCGGCTTTCCCCGGCCAGGTTGGGCACCTGGTGGTAGCGCCCGACGGTGAGGTACCAGGCGCCCCAGCCGGTGAACAGGCCGAGCAGCAGGATCAGCAGCAACCAGAAGGCGGTACGCCGGCGGGCGCGCTGCCGCTTGGTCAACGGGCGGCGCCGCCGGCCGGGCTCGGGCTGGCCGCGGACCGGCTGGCTGTCGCGGCGCTGGATGGCGGTGTACTGGGTGCCGCGGTGCTGGGTGTCCCGGTGCCCGGGCCGGCCGTGGGTGGGCGCCGTGGTCGCGTCGGCGGTCGCCATGCCGGACGGATAGGGCGGCATCGACGGGTGGCTGTCGCCGACCCGCTCGATCCGCTGGGTGCTGTCGAGGTCCGGGCCGGACCGCCGCGGCGGCACCGCCAGCACCGGCAGCC
>DASUAC010000355.1:0-3919 GCA_035763985.1 Jatrophihabitans sp.
AGCCCAGCGCGCCGGCCCGGCCGGCCAGGTCGCCGACCGCATGGGCGATCCGACCGCTCACCCCAGACCTGCCCGGGACTGCTGCCACACGGTGGCGATCCGCTGGCCGACCGTGATGGTCGAGGCGCCCACCAGCAGCCAGAGCGCGATGGCCTGGACGTACGGCACGTGCAGGCCCGGAAAGTCGGACAGGCCGGTGCCGACCAGCACCACGATCAGCCGCTCGGACCGCTCGGCGATGCCGACGTTGCAGGTGAAGCCGGCGCCCTCGGCGCGGGCCTTGATGTAGGAGGTCAGCGAGCCGAGCACCAGGCAGAGCAGGCCGGCCAGCAGCAGCGCGGGCTGATCGTGCCGGGCGAAGTACCAGGCCAACGTGCCGAACACCGCGGCGTCGGCCACCCGGTCACAGCTGGAGTCCAGCACCGCGCCGAACCGGCTGCCGCCGCCACCGGCCCGGGCCACCGCGCCGTCCACCATGTCGAACATGACGAACGCCCAGATGAGCAGGGTGCCGACGAAGAAGTCCCCACGCGGATAGCAGATCAACGCGGCGACGGTGCTGCCCACGGTGCCGGCCACGGTGACCATGTCCGCGGTGACCCCGGCGTTGGCCAGCGACCGGCCCAACGGCGTGATCGCCTTGCCGATCGGGGCGCGCAGCAGGTTCAGCACCGGTCAAACATAGCGGGCAGCCACTCACCCGGCCGGATGCTCGCGTCCGGCGGCTCGTCAGAAACGCCTCACCGACCGGTATAGATCCGCGCCTGACTCTCGGCCCTGGTTCGGGCGGGGTCGAAGGAGCCGTGCGGGTCGACGCTTCGGCCGTGTAGGTCGCGGCGGATCGCCACCGCGAACATCCAACCCAGGAAGGCCAGTACGACCACGCCGAGGCAGATCAGGAACATGATTGCTCCACCCCTCTCTACAGACCGGCACCGCCGCCGATATTGCGGAACTGCTGGTACTGCTGGTGCTGGGCGAGCTGCTGGGCCGCCCGGGCCGCCGCTTCCGGGTCCGTCCGGCTCAGCCGGTCGGAGTTGCGCATCGGCCCGAACCGGTACAGCCCGATGACCGCCAATATTGCGAATACCACCACCACCGCGATGATCCACATGTGGCGAGTATGCGCGCGCCGAACACCGTTTCACGGGTCGGACGCGAAAGCGTGATCAGCCGAACAGCGGGTATCAGAACCGGTACGAGATGCTGCCGATCGTCGCAGCCGCGGGAACGGCCGGTCCGTGGCGCCGAGCTGCATGCTCTTGGCCAGGTCCTGCTCCCTGGGGGAAGCGGGGAGCGGGGCACCCGAACTCAGCTGAGGCCGCTGGCGGGATCTGTCCGCCGAATCGTGATCGGGGAGAGGAAGCGGGCCGGACCGGGGTTGCCAGTCGCCGCTCGTGGGTGTCGAATCAGGACCAGGCCGCGCGGTTCGTCCCGCCCGGGACCGAACACCGCCGGCGGCGCCCCGCCAGACCCCGGCAGGAGAGGTGATCGGTCCATGTCCACCAAGGCAAGCACGGTCAAGTCCGGCAAGACATCGGGGCGGCTGCCCGCCGCCACCGCCACCAGCTGCGAACAAATCCGCAACGTCGCGGTGGTCGGCCACAGCGGGGTGGGCAAGACCACCCTGGTCGAGCACCTGCTGGCGGCCACCGGCGCGCTCAGCCGGCCCGGCTCGATCACCGACGGCAACACCATCTCCGACTCCGATCCGGTGGAGGTCTCCCAGCAGCGCTCGGTGTTCCTCTCGGTCTGCCCGACCCGCTACCGCGACACCGTGATCAACTTCCTGGACACGCCGGGCTTCGTCGACTTCGTCGGTGAACTGCGCGCCGGGCTGCGCGCCGCCGACGCCGCGCTGTTCGTGGTCTCGGCCGCCGAGGATCTGGACCAGACCACGCTGGCGCTGTGGGAGGAGTGCGCGGCGCTCGGCACGCCGCGGGCGGTGGTGGTCAACCGGCTGGACGTGCCCCGGGCCGACCTCGCGCACACCCTGCAGGCCTGCCGGGACGCCTTCGGCGGGGTGGACGGGAACGCGGTGCTGCCGCTGTACCTGCCGAACGCCGACAACACCGCCCTGATCGACCTGCTCGGCAGCTCGGAGAGCGGGCTGGACGCCGACCAGACCGGCTCCCGGGCCGCGCTGATCGAGGCGGTGATCGCCGAGAGCGAGGACGAGACGCTGCTCGACTCCTACCTCGGTGGCGAGGAGCTGGATCCGGCCAAGCTCGCCGCCGACCTGCACGAGGCGGTCGGCCGCGGCCACTTCCACCCGATGGTGCCGGTGTGCGCCGGCACCGACCTCGGCCTGACCGAACTGCTCGACCTGATCGTGCGGGGCTTCCCGAACCCGACCGAACGCCCGTTGCCGCAGGCCTGGACCCCGGTGGGCGCGCCGGGTCCGGAG
Source organism: Jatrophihabitans sp. (assembly GCA_035763985.1). GTDB lineage: Bacteria > Actinomycetota > Actinomycetes > Mycobacteriales > Jatrophihabitantaceae > Jatrophihabitans_A. The sequence goes on from DASUAC010000355.1 coordinate 2,408, forward strand.
CTGACCTGTGACCCGAACGGTCCACTGGCCGCCGAGGTGGTACGGACCTGGGTGGACCCGTACCTGGGCCGGGTCTCGCTGGTCCGGGTGTTCTCCGGCACCATCCGGACCGACACCCCGCTGCACACCTCCGGGCACGGCGGCGCCGAGCGCGGGCACCCCGACCACGACGACGACGAGAAGACCGCGATCCTGCTGGACGCCAGCCTGAATCCGGTGGATGCGGCGATCGCCGGCGAGCTGTGCGTGGTGGCCCGGCTGGCCAGCGCCGAGACCGGCGACGCGCTGTCCGCACAGAGCCTGCCGTTGGCGATCCTGCCCTGGCAGATGCCGGATCCGCAGCTGCCGATCGCGATCAAGGCGGCTACCCGCAACGACGAGGACGGGCTGGCCAAGGCGCTCACCCGGCTGGCCGCCGCCGACCCGAGCCTGCGCATCGACCGCAATGCCGAGACCGGCCAGCTGGTGCTCTGGTGCCTGGGTGAGGCACACGCCGACGTGGTGCTGTCCCGGCTGCGGGCCGCCGCCGCGATCGAGATCGAGCCGGTCCGGGTCCGGCTGCTGGCCACCTTCACCAGCCCCGCCAACGGCCACGGCCGGCTGGTCAAGCAGTCCGGCGGGCACGGCCAGTACGCGGTGTGCGACATCGAGGTCGCGCCGCTGCCCCGCGGTTCCGGGGTGGAGTTCCACGACAAGGTGGTCGGCGGAGCGGTGCCCAGCAACTACATCGGCTCAGTGGAGAAGGGCGTCCGGCATCAGCTCGAGCAGGGCATCCATACCGGGGTGCCGGTCACCGACGTGGAGGTCACCCTGGTCGACGGCAAGGCGCACAGCGTGGACTCCTCCGACGCCGCGTTCCAGACCGCCGGCTCGCTGGCCATCAAGGACGCCGCGGCCAAGGGCTCGGTGCAGATCCTGGAGCCGGTGGACGCGGTGGCGATCACCGTGGCCGACGACCACATCGGCACGGTGCTGTCCGACCTGTCCGGCCGGCGGGCCCGGGTCACCGGCACCGAGCCGGTCGAGACCGAACGGCCCGGCAGCCGCAGCGTCATCCACGCCGAGATCCCCGAGCTGGAGCTGCTCCGGTACGCCGCCACGCTGCGCTCGATCACCGGCGGCGCCGGCAACTTCACCCGGCAGTACCTGCGGCACGACCCGGCGCCGGCCGCGGTGGCGGCCGCGCTGATCGGCTGAGGCCGGCTACTGCTCGGTGATGCCGCCGGCTACTGCTCGGTGATGTCGCCGGCTACTGCTCGCTGATCAGGTACAGCATCGGCACGTTCTGCTTGTGCATCACGAACGTCGCCCGGCCGTTCGAGCTGACCACCCCGTCGAAGCTGTCCACGGTCGGCCATGCCGCGGAGTTCCAGGTACCCCCGCGCAGCTCGCTGACCGCCAGGGCGCGGGTGGTCACCCGCTCACCCATGGCCAACTCCGCGACCGTGGCAACCGAGGCCGAGACCGCCAGGTAAGCCTTGAACGACGGGTGCCGTCCGTACCGAGTAGCAG
>DASUAC010000356.1:0-10319 GCA_035763985.1 Jatrophihabitans sp.
GGCGGCCGCCTTCGCGACGAACGCGTTCGGGCTGAAGGTGTCGGCCCGGATCCAGCTGGCCCTGGTCGGGCTGCTCGCGGTGCTGATGGTGGTGGCCTGCCTCGCCGCGCTGCGCAGCGCCGACTCGGGCAACCTGCGGCCGTTCGCCCCGCACGGCTACTCCGCGGTGGGACGGGCCGCCAGCCTGCTGTTCTTCTCCTTCGCCGGCTGGGAAGCGGTCACCCACCTGTCCGGAGAGTTCCGCAATCCGCAGCGGGATCTGCGCCGGGTGACTGCGCTGACGCTGCTGGTCATCGGCGTCCTGTACGTCGGGCTGGCCTTCACCTGCGTCGTGGTGCTGGGCCCGCGACTGCCCCACGCCGCAGTGCCGTTGAGCGAGCTGCTGAAGCTCAGTTTCGGCCATGCGGCATCGACGGTGACGGCGACGCTGGCCGCCGTGCTCACCTTCGGCTCACTGAACTCCTACCTGGCCGGAACCTCCCGGCTGGGCGCCGCGCTGGCCCGGGACGGCGCCCTGCCGGCCTGGCTGGCCAAGGGACACGTCGCCGGTGAGACGCCTCGCCGGAGCCTGGGCGTGATCGCCGCGTTCGCCACCGTCGCGACGATCATCGCCGGCCTGGTCGGGGCCGACCTGGGCGACATCATCCTGGCGACCTCGGCGTGCCTGCTCGTGGTAACCGTGGCCGGGCTGGTCGCCGGCTGCACGTTGCTCCCCAGCGGTCGGCCGACCTGGTGGGGCGCGGTCCTCGCCGCGGTCGCCATGGGTGTGGTGACGCTGTTCTCCGGCTACTACCTCGCGCTGCCCCTGGGCCTGGCACTGGCCGCGGTGCTCTACACCGGGACCGGGCGCTCCAAGCGGCGGGCCGCCGCTATGGCGACAACCGCGGCGGCGACAACCGCTATGGCGACAACCGCGGCGGCGACAACCGCGGCGGCGACAGCCGCAGAGCCGGCTGCCGGCACCGATGACGCCGCAGACTGGCCGGAGCCGATCCCGTCGGCGGGCGTCCCCGGCACCGAACTCGACTGAGCCTTGCCGCCCGGTGCGGACGTGACGCAGCCGGACGATCGACTCCCCGTTTCGTGCCGCCGTTCGGCGTCGGCGAGGATTCGGGCATGAACTCTCGCGGACGGTTGGTCTGGTTGGCCGCTGTCGCGGTCATCGCGCTAACCGCCGCCGCATGTTCGTCCCGCCGCGGGGACACCCACGGAGCGACCTCGGAGGTCAGTTCGAGCCCGGCAACACCGCTCAGTTCGCCGGTCGCCAGCTCGGACCTTGTCGCCAGGTTCGGATACAAATCCGCCTGGCTGGCCTTCCGTGGATTGACTCAGCAGCAGGTCGCGACGGCGCTCGGGCTCTCAGGAGTCAAGGCGCAGGACTGGCAGACGGCCATCCACGCAACCTACGTGGACAACCCGGCAGTCGCGGTGACTCCGCCCTTCCACGGCGCGGGCGGCAACTGGACGCTGGCGACGAGTGTTGCGCTCATGCTCGCCGAGCCCGATGTCGCCGCGCTGTCGAAGAAGACCGGCACCGAGGTCCAGTATTTCGTGACCGAACGGATCTCGGATACGCACGGGTGGGCCAAGGCCGTCGACGGCAGGCTCATCCGGTTGTTCCAATGGGGCGGGGACATGGGCGAGATCCTGAAATGGGTCGGCCGTCCCGACCGGATCGAACAAGGCTTCGGCCTCCCCGATGTCGCGCGCGCGACCCAAGCGACAAGCGACGCCCTGTTCGACGCAAACATCGATGAGGAAACCGTCATGACCCTAGCCGGGCATTGGAGCGTGAGCCCGGAGGCGATCGAGGGCACCCCGTCCCATGGCGACCCGCTCGTCGGCACGATGCCCTGACATCACCGCGTGAGTGAGCCGGCCGGCACCCGCAGAGCCGGCTGCCGGCCCCGCTGGCTCGGGAACTGGCCGGAGCCGATCCCGGCGGCGGGCGTCCCGACGTCGAACTCGGCTGAGCTCAGCCTCGCCGGTATCCCTCCACGCTCGAGGCGGGGACAGTGCTGTCCATCGGATCGCAGGCAACAGCAGGATCGGGCGGGGTTCCCGGCGGAGCGCAGTGAAACCGGCTGTCGAGGGAATCGTTGCGGTGGTCGCCCATGAGCCAGAGCCGACCCGGCGGCACCGTCACCGGGCGGAAGTCGGCGCCGTTGAAGTCGGGGCCGTCCAGCCGTACGTAAGGCTCGTCGAGTGTGCGGTAGGTCCGGCCGTTGTCGGTGCTCACTTGAACCTTGTCGGCGATGCCGCGGACCGTTTGACCGCCGGTAGCGACTACCCGAGAGATCGCCTCCCGCTGGGCCGGATCCCAGGTGGCAGGCATCTTGAACTCGACGATGTCTCCCACGGCTGGGGCATAGCTCGCGGTAGCGATACGGAGGTGCAGACGCTGACCCGGCTGGAGCGTGTTCTCCATATTGTGGCCTCGAACTGTGATCGTCCTGCCGGACGAGGAGCAACCTGCCAGCACGATCACAACGGCGCACAGCACAATCCACTGCCGCATCGCCAGAACACCCCTCAAGCCGATGGCGTCGCACCTGCGCGCCACCGAGACGACGACCGCCACGGAACAGGATAATGATCAGGCCCGGTCCTCCGCCGTGGATCGCCGAGTCCCGCTGTTCCTACCCACCGCCCGGCCCGTACGGAACGAGCCGGCGATGCAGAGGCGCTGGGTCCGTCCGGCCTCGACCGGACGGACCCAGCGACCACCACTACTGGATGGCGTTGATGAAGTTGCCGGCGTTGGACACCGCGCCGAGGCCGGTCACGTTGTCCCAGCCGGCGACCGACTGCTGCGTCGAGGTGAGCAGGCTCATCGCGTTCAGGAAGTAGGTCGTCGGCTCGACGTACGTCCCGGTGCTCGGGTTCTTCCACTTGCCCTCGGTGCCCTCGTTCACCGTCGAACCGGATACGTCGCTGACCGCGGTGGCCCGGTTGGCGTACAGCTTCGGGTTCAGGAACCCGAGCCGGGCGCCCTTGGTCTGGACGGCCAGCGCCACCTCACCGGCGGTGTAGGGCGAGGCCAGGCTGGTGCCGCCGACGGTCAGCGTGGTGTACGCACCGGCCTGGGTGACGCCGACGACGTAGCCGGTCTGGCTGTCGGCGATGTTGGCGATGTCGGGGTAGGCCCGCTTGGCCGGCTTGCCGGAGAAGGTGCTCGGCACGATGCCCGACTGGTAGGACGGCTGCGAGGTGAACCCGCTCTTGCCACCGCCGGAGGCGCCGTAGAACACGTCGCTGGTCCAGGTCGAGCCGCTGCTGCGGCTGATCACGTCGTACCAGGCCTGCTCGAAGACGACCGAGTTGGTCGAGTCGATGCCCAGCGAGGTGCCACCGATCGAGGTCAGCTCGGAGTCCGAGGCCGGGTAGTCGGCGGACGGCTTGGCCTTGCTGGCCGAGCCGTTGCTGTAGGTGTTGTCACCGTCGTCGCCGGAGGAGGCCATCACCGAGATGCCCTGGCTGGCGGCCTGCACGTACACCGAGTGCAGGAACGCGTTGCTGGTCTCCCCGCCACCCCAGGAGTTGGTGATGACCTGCACCTGGTTGGCGTTCACCAGGTTCTGGGTGGCGGTCAGCAGGTAGGAGTTGTACGGGCCGGCCGCGGGGGCATAGATGATCTTGGCGTCCGGCGCCGCACCGTGGATCGCCTCGGCGTCCAGGGCGGTCTCGACCATGGTGCCGTCGATGTTGGCCTGGCTGGTGCAGTAGGCGTCCCAGGTGGCCGGGTCCTGCGAGGTGTACTGGCCGGCGGTGAAGGCCGGCGCGCCGACCTGGGCGGCCCAGGTGTTGAGGTCGGACGGAATCGTGGGGCTGTCACACCACAGCACGTTGCCGACGGTCACGCCGGCGCCGGTCTTGCCGGTGGCCGGGATGCCGCGCGCGGCGTTCAGCCGGGACGGGGTGTAGCAGGCCCGGTTCGGCAGGTTGCCGCTCAGCGGCGCCGGCGCGGTGAGGTAGGAGGTGTTGGTGTTCTCGCCCCAGTAGGTGGAGCAGGTGACGTTGCCCGCGGACGCACCGTTCGGGATCACCCTGGCCCCGGTGCGATAGATCTGCGAGGTGTCCAGGCCGAGCACGTCGCTGACCCGGCCGGCCAGCGCGGCCGGCACGGTGAGCGCCGAGGCCGGTGCGATGACCTGCCGGTTGTTGCGGTGGTAGCTCTTGATCGTGGTGCCGAGCGCCTTGTTCACCGCGGCGATGGAACCGGTGACCTGTACGTAGCTGTTGCTGATCGGCACGGTGCCGGTCTGCAGGCCTGCGCCGTGCAGCCAGCTCAGCACGGCGGCCACGTCCGAGGCGGTGGCGCCGAACCGCGCGGTGTACTGCTGGGGCGTCAGGAAGTGGCGGTAGCTGGCGCTGCGCGGGTCGCTGACCGCGTCGGCGAAGGCCTGCGCGCCGGCGGCGTCCCGCGGCGCGATGGCGACGGTGAAGTTGACGGTGCTGGCGGCCGGCGCCGGGCCGAGCGCCGTGGTGGTCGCCGTCCAGGCGGGCGCCTGGGAGACGGCGGCCCGGCCGGACGGGCTGGCGGACGCCGGCTGCAGGCCGGCGGCGATCATGACCGGGATGGCGACGGCTCCGGCGACGAGCGCCGCGAACAACGGCCGGCGGTGACTGCGCCGGCGAGCCGATGGGTCGGTAAAGCGCACGGGTTCCCCCCTAGCTACAAGGAATCAGATATATGACAGAACTACGGAAAATAGCTTTTAAGGCAAAACAACCGGAGATAAAAAGTGTCTTCGTCGAGCGGTTTGCGCAACATTAGACGGCTCGGTTCCCGCTGGCAACAGGTTGGCAACATGCGGTCAGGCGCCGCCAACCGGTCAAGCAGACCCGGACCCCGCCGGCGGTGAGCCGCGCCTCGCGCCGTCGGCGAGCGCAACGTCCGGGGAAGCCCGGCGTATTACCGCCAGCGCACGCGAAGCTCGCTACCCTTGCGAAAAGTGCAAAAGCAATAAATAGTGCTAGCCATGCAACTTCCGAAGCGCTGAGCTTCGTCGATCCGCCGAATGTCTACTGAATCGGTAGGGATTGCGGTGGCCGCGATCGACGTCCGCCTCGGCGCGGTAGACCGGCGAGAGGCTGGTGCCGATGGTCGAGTTGGGCGCCGCGAGCGCCGCTGAGGTCGAGCGGGACAGCCGGTCGCTGCCGGCCGGTGCGCCCGGCGGCCAGTGGTCACGCGGCTGGGCCCGGCTGCGCGCCCAGCGGTGGGGCGTCACGGGCGGGCTGGCCGTGCTCGGGTTGCTCGCGGCCGGCGTCTGCGCGCCGCTACTGGTACGGATCGAAGGGCAGAATCCCTATACCTACCACCTGGATCTGCTCGACGACGCCCGCGGCAACGCGCCGCGCGGCGGGTTCGGCGGGGTCAGCGCGGCGCACTGGTTCGGGGTGGAACCGCTGACCGGCCGCGACCTGTTCGCCATCGCGCTGTACGGGCTGCGCACCTCGCTGCTGGTCGGCATCGTGGCCACTGCCGCGGCGGTGCTGATCGGCCTGCTGATCGGCCTGCTGGCCGGCTATGCCGGCGGCATCACCGACTCGGTGCTGAGCCGGTTCATGGACGTGATGTTCGCCTTTCCCAGCCTGGTGTTCATGATCGCGCTGACCGCGCTGGTGCCGGACTCGTTCCCCCGGGTGCTGGTGGTGGTGGCGGTGATCGCGGTCTTCGGCTGGACGGCGATCGCGCGGGTGGTGCGCGGTCAGACGCTGTCGCTGGTGAACCGGGAGTTCGTGTTGGCGGCCCGCTCGCTCGGCGCCGGCTGGCGCTGGATCCTGTTCCGGGAGCTGCTGCCGAACCTGGCCTCGACCGTGATCGTGTTCGCCAGCCTCTCGGTGCCGGCCGCGGTCGGCACCGAGGCGGCGCTGTCCTTCCTCGGAGTCGGAATCCCGCCGCCGGCGCCGGATCTGGGCCGCTCGATCAGCGACGCCATCGTCTGGGTGCAGAGCGATCCGATGTTCCTGCTGTTCCCGGCCGGGCTGCTGTTCGCCGCGGTGCTGGGTTTCAACCTGCTCGGCGACGGGCTGCGCGACGCGCTGGACCCGCGTACCGACCGGCTGGTCTGGACCGGCCGGCTGGGCAGGGCCCGATGAGTGAGCAGCCAGGCACCCGAAGGCGACAGCGAGTGAGCATCCGACTGGCCGCCGTCGCCGCTGGCGGCAGGGGAGCGGAGCGAGCGCGGAGCCGAGCCGGGGCACAGGGCCAGGTGGAGCGATGATCCGGTACCTGCTGCGCCGGCTCGGCGGCGTGCTGGTGGTGATGCTGCTGGTGACCGCCGTCGCCTTCGCGGTGTTCTTCCTGCTGCCGTCCGATCCGGCCAGGCTGTCCTGCGGCAAGCCGTGCACCCCGGACCGGCTGGCCCAGGTACGCGCGCTGCTCGGTTACGACCACTCGGTGCCGGTGCAGTACCTGCAGTACCTGCACGGGATCGTGCTGGGCCGCAGCTACGGCAGCGGAGCGGCCAGCCTGCACTGCCCGGCACCCTGCTTCGGCTACTCCTTCCCGCAGGGACGTCCGGTCACCGCGCTGATCGCGGACCGGTTCCCGGTGACCCTGTCGATCGCGCTCGGCGCCGCGCTGCTGTGGCTGGTCGTCGGCGTGCTGGCCGGCCTGGCCTGCGCGCTCTATCGCGACAGCTGGCTGGACCGGCTGGTGACCGTCGGCGCGCTGGGCGGGGTCTCGGCGCCGACCTTCCTGGTCGGCCTGGTCGGCATCCTGATCTTCGGGTTCCGGTTCAACATGCTGCCGGTCAACGGCTACGTCGCGTTCACCGACGACCCGGCGCAGTGGGCGTTTCACCTGATCCTGCCGTGGTGCACGCTGGCCTTCGTCTTCGCCGCGATCTATGCCCGGCTGACCCGGACCCAGGTGCTGGAAGTGCTCGGCGAGGACTACATCGCGGTGGCCAGGGCCAAGGGCCTCAGCCGGCGCCGGGTGTTCGTCCGGCATGCGTTGCGGGCCGGGCTGACCCCGGTGCTGACGCTGTTCGCGCTGGACCTGGGCGGCCTGCTCGGCGGCGCGGTGATCACCGAGAAGGTGTTCGGGATGCAGGGCCTCGGCGCGCTGCTGATCGATGCGGTGGCCAGCTCCGACCTGCCGGTGGTGGTCGGCTGCACGGTGTTCGCCGGGCTGCTGATCGTGCTGGCCAACCTGGCCGTCGACCTGCTCTACGGCTACCTCGACCCGAGGGTCACCAGCTGAGTCGGACGGGGAGAAACCAACCGAAGGGATTGACAATCATGCGACGTACGTTGCTTGTCGGCGCGGTGGCCGCACTGCTCGCGGTCAGCGTGTCCGGCTGCCATGCCAACAACAAATCCGCCGGGCCGGCCCAGACCAAGGCCAAGACCGGCGGTGAGCTGGATGTCCTCAGCCCGTCTCCCACGATCAACCTGGATCCGGCCAAGAGCCAGAACCTGGCCACCAGCACGATCCACCTGGTGCTGCGCAGCCTGACCACCTGGCAGGAATCGGCCACCCAGGCGCCCACGGTGGTGCCGGACCTGGCCACCGACACCGGCCGGGTCTCGAACGGCGGCAAGACCTGGACCTACACCCTCAAGTCCGGCCTGAAGTACGCCGACGGCTCGCCGATCGTGGCCGCCGACATCAAGTACGGCGTGGAGCGCTCCTTCGCCCCGCAGCTGTCCGGCGGCCTGGCCTACCACAAGACGTTGCTGGTGGGCGGGAACTCCTACCAGGGCCCGTTCGACGGTAAGGAACTCGACTCGATCTCCACGCCGGACGACCACACGATCGTCTTCCAGCTCAACAAGCCCTCCGGCGACTGGCCGTGGATCGTCAGCATGCCGGCGTTCGCGCCGGTGCCGAAGAAGGACGAGAACGTCCAACACTACGGCGACAACCCGATGGCCAGCGGCCCGTACCAGGTCTCCTCGCTCAAGCAGGGTTCGACGCTGGTGCTCAAGCGCAACCCGCACTGGGACCGCAGCACCGACCCGGTCCGGACCGCCGAGCCGGACACCATCGTCTACACCATGGGCCTGGACCCGACCGTGATCAACCAGCGGCTGATCGCCGACCAGGGCAAGGACCGCAACGCGATCTCCTCATCACGGGTGCCGGCCTCGTTGTTGCCGAAGGTGCTGGGCGATCCGAGCGTGGGGCAGCGGCTGGCCACCTCGCCCAGCGGCGCGCTCAGCTACCTCGCGATCAACGTCACCCACCCGCCGCTGAACAACCTGAAGGTGCGCCAGGCGCTGGAGTACGCGGTGAACAAGAAGGCGGTCCAGGTGGCCGCCGGCGGTGCCAAGATCGGCGGCGATCTGGCCAGCACCCTGATCACGCCCGGCATCCCCGGCTATCAGTCCTACAACGCCTACCCGGCCGACCCGACCGGTGACCTTGCCAAGGCCAAGTCGCTGCTGAGCCAGGCCGGCCACGCCAGTGGCATCTCGCTGACCATGCTGACCCAGAACGACAGCATCAACCTGGCCGAGGCGCAGGCGGTGCAGTCCGGATTGACCGCGGCCGGCATCAAGGTCCGGCTCAAGCCCGAGGACAGCGACTCCTTCTACGCCGACACCGGCGCCAGCAAGGGCGACTACGACCTGGCCATGCTCGGCTGGCTGCCGGACTACCCGAGCGCGACCGGCAACATCGAGCCACTGTTCGACTCCAGCCAGATCGGCAACGGCAACTTCAACTGCAGCCACTACAGCAACCCGGCGGTGGACAAGCTGATCGCGCAGGCCAGCGCCGAGACCGATCAGGCCACCGCCCAAGGGCTGTGGCAGCAGGCCGACCGGACGATCATGGCCGACGCGCCGGTGGTGCCGTTGCTGTACGCCCGCAACGCGTTCCTGCGAGGTTCGGACGTGGCGAACTTCTTCGCACCGCCGTACCCGCCGTACGCCGACATGCTGGTGGTCGGGCTGGCCGGCTGATCGGGCTCAGCCGGAGATGACCGAGCCCGGCACCGGCCGGGTCAGCGGCACCCGGGCCGGTTCCCGGGTGGGGGCGACGGCCGGCGCCAGGTAGGCGGCCCGTACCACCGCACGCTCGCGCCACAGCTGGTAGAGCGCCACGGCGAAGATGTAGCTGCCGATCAGGTTCGCGATCGCATGCCACCAGATCCGGTAGGTCCACAGGCCGGGACCGGCGGGCAGCGTCCCGAACCAGGTGGACAGGCCGATCGCCTGCTTGGCGCCGAAGGCCACCGACAGCGTCAGCGACAGGTGCTCCAAGCCGTGGATGCCCTGCATCCAGACGCCCATCCTGCCCCACTTGCGGGTACGGGTCTGCCGGGCTCGATAGCTGATCACCATGACGCCGGCCAGGCCGGCCAGGAAGATGAAGTTGCCGGTCAGATGCAGGAGCTCCATGCCCAGCGAAGGCTTGGAGCTGTCCACCTGGCCGAAGCCCTTGGCCAGACCGGTTCCCCACGGTGTCATCCAGGGCTTGGCATTGGGATGGCCGACCCAGTAGGCGGCCTGTGCGACGTGCTCCTGCAGGTGGCCGAGCTGGCCGACCACGCCGATGAGGATCACGCTCAACGCGCCCCGGTAGATCCACGGCCGAGCTCCGCCGCGGTTGGCGAACGCGAGCACCCCGACCGCAGCCCACATCAGCACCGCCCAGGCCAGCAGCAGCACCGCACCCGCGGTGTCCCAGCCCGACACCATGTTCATGTTCCCCATCGACATCGGCAAACTCCCTCGAAGACCGCGCATGGCTGCACCGCTGTTGTCGGCTGGCGTCAGGCTTCCAGCCGTCGAGCGGCCGGCCTTCTCTTGCCTTGCGGACTTCCGTGGGCCGCTTCGTCGGGGGAACTCCGGCGACGAAGCGTGTGGTTCAGCGTTCGCGCAGGCCGAACCGGACGCCTTGGTCGTCGGCGCACTCGATCCAGCGCCCGAAGTCGCCGCCGTCGTTGATCTCGCTGACCCGCCGGCCGCCCAGCTCGTCCAGCCTGGCCAGCGCCGCGTCCAGCTCATCGACGGCGAAGAACACCTCGAAGATCGCCGAGTCGTCACGGTCGTGGATGCCGATGCCCAGCGAACCCGTCTCGACCGCGCCAGGCCCGCTGGAGCCGGCCGGACGCCAGCCGAGGAGCTTGCCGTAGAACCTCCGCGCGGCGTCGGCATCGGGTACGCACAGCTCGACATAGGACGGCGATCCGTGCGCGTCGCTGGACGTCATGGGGCCTAACCTAGCAGCGGAAAGTGGGAGATTCAGCCGCCCGGCAGCCCCATCTCTGCACTCGCGGCAGGGCTGGTCAGTCGTCCTCGGGTCCGAACTCCGGCAGCGCGGGGCCGAGCAGGTCGTCGGCGTCGACGATGGTGTAGGCGTA
>DASUAC010000357.1:0-11812 GCA_035763985.1 Jatrophihabitans sp.
CCAGATCCAGCGGCGTGTCGACCAGCACCCTGACCCGCTCGGGCAGTTCGCCGAGCAGCCCGCGCTGCCGGGCCGAGACCGCCAGCACCAGTTCCGGACCGTCGTCTTCGGCCAGCGCCCGGGCCACCTCGCCGGCCAGGAACCGGTCCGGGGCCAGTTTGGCCATGGTGTGCCCCCAGCTGATCAGCACCCGGGGCCGTCCGGCCGGGTCGGGCAACGGCTCCGGCAACCGGCCGGGGCCCTGGTAGGCCACGTGCCGTACCGGGAGCCGGTGGTAGTTCACCGGCAATTGCAGGCTGGCCGGCGTCGGGTCGACGGTGGCCAGCCCGAACGGGTCGAACTCGGCCACGCCGTGCTCGGCCGCCAGCGGTGCCAGCGCCGCCGGCAGCACCGGCCGGGCGCGCAGCATCAGGTCGGTGCCGTACAGGTGGCGTACCGCCGGCACGCCGAGGGCCGCGGCGGCCAGCGGGCCGGCCAGCGCGGTCGGCTCGAAGACCACCAGATCCGGCCGCCACTGCCGGCCCAGCTCGATCAGCCCACCGGTCATCGCCTCGGCCAGCCGGGTGAACATCTGCAGCGCGCGGGGGCCGCGGCCACCCGGGCCGCTGCCGGTCTGCTTCGGCTGGTCCTGCTCCCGGGGCAGCGCGTACTCGGCGACCATCGCCGCCGCGTCCACGTCGGTGCCAACCGTGGCCGCGGGCAGCCCGCAGGCGAGCAGCTCGGGGAGCAGCGCCGGCTGGCTGGCCACCAGCACCTCGTGCCCCTCGTTACGGCAAGCCCAGGCGAACGGCACCAGCGCGTACAGGTGGGACGGCCAGGCCCAGGTCACGAACAGCACGCGCATCGGGCAGCTTCCTCCAGGTCCACGGGGTTCGACGTGCTCGGCTTCGATGCGGCAGCGGCTCACGCCGAGCGGCCGGTTACCTCGAGGCTGGTGCGACGGCCTTGGGATCGGCTCGAATCCACCTGGCGGCAAACTCGGGTGAATCCGACAGAAAACCTATTGGTTACTTATCAAGCAGGCTTCGAGCCAATCCCTAGACCGATTACCGATGGTGGCCGAGAGCAAACCGAGAGCAAGCAGGCTGACCGGTGCCCAAGCGGGCGGCCGGCCGGCCTCATGGGTGAAGCACCCACCCAGGCGTACCCGAGGCGGGATGGAGAAGGTAACCAGATGTGCGGGATAGTTGGACGGCTCGACTTCGGCAAGGATCTGTCCGGTGAGCGGGCGGTCATCGAGGCGATGACCGCCGCCATGCGACACCGCGGACCGGACGCGCAGGGAATCTGGCTGGACACCCACGTGGCCCTCGGGCACACCCGGACCTCCGTGATCGACCTCACCGGCGGCATCCAGCCGATGGTCGCTGAGGAGGACGGCAAGCCGCTGGCGGTGCTCACCTACAACGGCGAGGTCTACAACTTCGGCCAGCTGCGTACCGAGCTGGAGGGCCGCGGGCACCGGTTCCGCACCCGCAGCGACACCGAGGTGGTGCTTCGGTCCTACCTGGAATGGGGGCTGAGCTGCGCCGAGCACCTGGAGGGCATGTTCGCCTTCGCGGTCTGGGACGTCCGCCGGCAGGAGCTGGTGCTGTTCCGGGACCGGATGGGGATCAAGCCGCTGTTCGTGGCCGAGGTGGGCGGCGGCGTGGTGTTCGGCTCGGAGGCGAAGGCGCTGCTGGCGCACCCGCTGGTCCGGCCGGTGGTGGACCTGGACGGCTTGCGCGAGCTGTTCTCCACCGCCAAGACGCCGGGCCGCGCGGTCTTTCGGGACATGCGGACGCTGCCGCCCGGCCACCTGATGGTCATCGGCCGCGACGGCATCAGCCAGCGCTGCTACTGGAAGCTGGAGGCTCGCGAGCACACCGAGGATCTGCCGGCCACCATCGGCACCGTGCGATCCATGCTGGAAGAGATCATCAGCCGCGAGCTGGTGGCCGACGTGCCCCTGTGCACCACGCTGTCCGGCGGCATCGACTCCAGCACGGTGACCGCGCTGGCGGCGCTGGCCCGGGAACGACGGGGTGAGGAGCCGATCCGGACGATCACGGCGACCTTCGTCGGGTACAGCGAGAACTTCCGGCCGGACGACCAGCGCGACACACCGGATGCGCCGTACGCGGCCGCGATGGCCCGGCACGTCGGCGCCGACCACACCGACATCGTGCTCGGCACCGCCGACCTGATCGACCCGGCCGCCCGGCTGGCCGCGATGACCGCCCAGGACCAGCCGACCACGCTCGGCGACATGGACACCTCGCTGTACCTGATGCTGGCCGCGATCCGCGAGCATTCCACCGTCGCACTGACCGGCGAGACCGCGGACGAGATCTTCGGCGGTTTCAAGTGGCTCTACGACGAGGAGCTGGTGCGGACCGAGATGTTCCCCTGGATCGCCGCGGAGAAGCGGCACCAGGGCGGGGTCGGCGGCCAGGGCCGGGGGCTGTTCGAGCGCGGCCTGCTGGAGAAGATCGACATGGATTCCTACTACGCCGAGGCCTACTCCGAAACCGTGGCGCTCACCCCGCACCTCGACGACGAGAACCCGACCGACCGGCGGATGCACGAGCTGCTGTTCGGGCATCTGACCCGGTGGCTGCCGATGCTGCTGGACCGGGGTGACCGGCTGGCCATGGCGTCCGGGTTGGAGACCCGGGTGCCGTTCTGCGACCACCGACTTGTCGAATACGTCTACAACGTGCCGTGGGCGTTCAAGACCTTCGACGGCCGGGAGAAGAGCCTGTTGCGGGCCGCGGTCCGGGATCTGGTGCCCGGCCTGGTGATGGACCGGCCCAAGAGCCCGTACCCGGTCAGCCAGGACCCGAGCTACACCCAGGCCCTGCACCGGGAGATGGCGGCGGTGCTGAACGACCCGGCCTCGCCGGTGTTGCCGCTGCTGGACGTTGCCGCGGCGCAGGCGGCGGCCGCCGACGACACGCCGCTGGCCAACGAATGGCACAGCCGAATCAACATCGAGACTGCACTGCAATTTAACGCCTGGCTCGACCACTATCACGTGGAGCTTGCACTCTAGGCAGTTTTGGGAGACGAAGGCGGCTCGGACCGCGCACCGGCTGCATTTTGTGGCCTCGGCGACGCCTCGCCGCGGCTGGTCACAGTGTTTGTTCAGCCAGCCAAGTGGCCTGATTGGGCAAACTATTGTCAGAAGCTGCAGAGAGGAATACCTTACTCAAAACATTTGCAATCGGTCATTCGAACCAGAGTGGCTCAGCATGAAGGTTGCATGCGCAATTTCGGGGATGTGATTGCGTCTGCACTTTTTCGGGGGCTAGCCGGGCCGGTCGAACCGGACAGGCAGGGTGGGACATGAGACAAGCAGCAAGGCTGCCATCGCAGCCACACCCGCGCGGTGCGCGCGGCACCGCAATTCCGCATCGTCGGCAACGACGCCGACCCGGTGCGGACTGTTCGGCTCATTCGTAGTTGTAGTTCTTCCCTAGTGCGTTCAGCCCAGTAATTCGATAGCTTGCTGCGTTTACCCCGAACCTCGCTGGCTGTCGCATGCCCATTATCGGAAGTAATATCATCAACTAAGAAAGTCCGCGAAATGGCTCTCACAATTGACTTGCTAGGTCCGCTGGAAATCTACCGGGACGGAGTGCCGATAGTTCTCACTGCACCGAAACCACGACGTGTGCTGGTTCTGCTGGCAATTTCGGCGAACAGCATTGTGCGCAATGACCAGATTATCGACGAGTTGTGGGAGCAGGGGCCGCCGGCCAGCGTCGCGACCACCCTGCAGACCTACGTCTACCAATTGCGCAAGTACCTGCGGCTGCCGGCCAAGCCGTCCCATGCCAACCCGGCGGAATCGCTGCGTACCTTCTCGGGCGGCTACATGCTCAGCCTCGGGTCCGAGGCACTGGACTCGCACCGGTTCGAGCAGCTCGCCCGGCGGGGCCGGTTGCAGTTGGAGGCCGGCGCCGCCGAGAGCGCCGCGCAGACGCTGCGGGATGCGCTGGACATGTGGCACGGCCCGGCGCTGGCCGATGTGACGCCCGGCCCGGTCCTGCGGGTGGAGATGCTCCGGCTCGAGGAGATCCGGCGCATCACCATCGAGGCCCGGATCGACGCCGAGTTGCAGCTGGGCCATCACCACCAGGTGCTGAGCGAGCTGATCGAGCTGGTGGCCAAGCAGCCGACCCACGAGGGGTTGCAGGGCCGGTTGATGCTGGCCCTGTACCGAGTGGGCCTTCGCTGCAACGCGCTGCGTGCCTACCAGCAGGCCCGCCGGTCGCTGGTCGAGGAACTCGGCGTGGAGCCGTCGGCCGAGTTGCAGCGATTGCATCAGGCGATCCTGGGCAGCGAGCAGCTGCTGGATGCCTGGCCGCCCCGGTCGGTATTGCCGGCATCCTGATGCCGGACCTGCAGTCGGTATTGCCGGCATCGTGATGCCGGACCTGCAGTCGGTATTGCCGGCCTCGTGATGCCGGGCCGGCTGGCCGGACGGCCCCGCAGGTGCCGGGACCGCGTCCGCCGGCCAGCCGGCCCCCTGCGGCGGTCACCGGTTGGCCGGCCAGGTCTCCAACCGCCAGGCGGCGTCGAGCAGCGCATGCTCGTACCGGATGGCGGTGCGGTAATGGCGGAGCAGATCGGCCCGGTCGGCGTCGGAGGCATCCTCGATCACCTCGCGGACCAGCCCGACGAACTCGGCGATCCACTGGCGGTACAGGTCGCCGGGATGCGATTGCGCGATGTCGTCGGCATATCGGGACTTCGGCCGGCGTGCCGCCAGCAACCGGTCGGCCACCAGCAGCTGCAGCCAGGCGGTCGGCAACACCGACCCGATGCCGGCCGACGGCGAGCAGATGCTGGCGGCGGTGAGGAAGTTGACGTAGGCGACCGTGGTCGGTGACGCCTCCGGCGCGCCGTGCGCCTTCAGGTGCGGTGCGGCTCGGTCGGCGGCCGCGTTGTCCAGGCATTGCAAGGCCATTCGGCACAGGAACGCCGCGTGCCGGGAGCTGCGTACGAAGCTGGCGCACCGGGCCAGGGTCAGCCCGTAGGCCGGCAGCAGGTAGAAGGCGTCCTGCGCGGCGAAGTGGTCGAACACCACCTCCGGCAGGCTGCCGTCGCACAGCGCGCGGTAGTAGGGGTGCCCGGCAAGCTGGCCGACCGCCTGCTCCGCCAGCGTGGCCAGCAGTTCGGCCAGCACCGCGGGGTTCTGGTGGGCCTGCTCGTCGGTCAGCTTTCGCTCGCTCGTCATGGGCAAATCCTCATCGCGGCTGCTCGAGATGGCTTGGTGGGTAGCTGGTGGGTCCGCGACCCGGCGAGGTTCAGCGCGGGTCGACGCCGGCTCGACCCAACCGAGCAGGGTTGCCACGGGAGGGTGCCATGTCCGAGGTTCGTGCTGTCGCCGGTGTGCCGCACCACTTCGTCGCCGCCATCGGCGCCGGGCCGGCCAATCTGAGCCTGGCCGCGCTCGGCGAACGCCAGGTGCCCGGCGGCGTCGCGGTGTTCGACAAGCAGCCGCGGCCTGGTTGGCATCCCGGGCTGCTGGTCCAGGGCGCTCGGCTGCAGACGTCCTGGATCAAGGACCTGGTCACCCTGGTGGATCCGTGCAGCCGGTTCAGCTTCCTGAACTACCTGGTCAGCACCGGCCGGATCTACTCGTTCCTGAACGCCCAGTGGACCTCGGTGCCGCGGCAGGAGTTCGCCCGTTACCTGGCCTGGGCGGCCGAGCGGCTGGACACCGTGCACTACGGCAGCGAGATCACCGAGGTCGGCTTCGACGAACGGTTCGTGCTGCGCGGCGCCGACCGGGTGATCGCAACCTGCGACCACCTGGTGTTCGGACTCGGCACCAGGCCGAACATTCCGCCGTGCTTCCAGCCGGAACTGCCCGGCGTGGTGCTGGCCGAAGACCTGATGCAGCGGGATTTCAGCAGCAAGCTGCCGTCCCAGCAGGTGATCGTGGTCGGCGGCGGGCAGACCGGCGCGGAGGCGGTGCTCAGCCTGGCCCACCAGGGCGTCCGGGACATCCGCTGGCTGGGCCGGCGGCATTGGTTCGCGCCGTTGGACGACTCGCCGCCGGCGAACGACTTCTACCGGCCGGCGTACCTGCGGTTCTTCTACGACCTGCCCGAGCACGTCCGGCGTGCCTACGTGGCTCAGCAGGTGCTGACCAGTGACGGGGTGTCCAACGAGACGCTGCAGGAGATCTACCGGTTCAACTACGAGGCGTCGCTGACCGAGGGCCGGCCACCGATCATGCTGCTGCCCGGCCGGGACGTGATCCGGGCGCACGCCCGGGGCGGCCTGGTCAGCCTGTGGTGCCGGCGCAACTCCGGCGGCAACGAGCGGCACAGCGCGCCGCTGGTGGTCCTGGCCACCGGCCGGACGCCGACCCCGCTGCCGCTGGCGCCGGAGCTGCGCGAGCAGCTGGAACTCGACGGCGCCGCCGAGCCGCTGGTCGAGCAGGACTACTCGGTCCGCTGGAAGCACGGCGCCGAGCACCGGTTGTTCGTGCAGAACCGGAGCATCTTCACGCACGGGCTGGCCGATCCCAACCTCAGCCTGCTGGCGGTGCGCAGCGCGGTCATCCTGAACAGCCTGCTGCAGCGGACGGTCTTCGAGGTACGCGACGAATTCGTTCAGACGATGTGGGGCTGAGCTCCCCGTGATGATGTGGGGCTGGCGCCCTGTGATGATGTGGGGCTGGCGCCCCGCGGTGAGGTGGTGGACATGCCGTTCGCGGCGTTGACCTATGACATCAAGAGCGGCTACGAGGACCAGGTGGCCGAGGTGTTCCAGAACTTCCGGCGGCCGCCGTCGGCGGACGTGCGCGGCGACGGCGACGAGGTTGCCGCCCGGATCCTGGCCACCGCGGTGTTCATCCGGGACAGCCTGCTGGTGCGGTTCATCGAGTACGAGGGCGACCTGGATGCGGTGGCCCGGCACATGGCCGCGATGCCCGGCGTGCAGGAGGTGGAACGCAAGCTCAAGCCGTTCCTGAGCAAGCCGCGCGACACCGGCACCCCGGAAGGGTTCGTGGCGACCTTCCAGCGCAGCCTGCTGCGTTCTGTCGCCCAGCAGGCGGTGCCGCGGGCCGGCCGGCCGGCGGCCTCGAGTGCCGCGCCGCCCGGCTGAGCCACCGCCGGGAGGGCGTCGAGAGGCCTTCGAGACCGGTTCCAGCGGTCGGCTCGAACATCGATTCGCCGTAAACACAAAGAGATCCAACGAGAGGCATCGTGCATGAGTCGGCCAGCAGGCACGCCCGAGGCAGTCATCACCGGAATCGGAGTGGTCGCGCCGACCGGTATCGGGGCGGCGGCGCACTGGCAGGCGGTGCTGGACGGAAAGAGCGGCATCGATCGGATCAGCCGGTTCGACCCGTCCAGCTACCCGGTGCAATTAGCCGGTGAGATAACCGGATTCTCGGCCAAGGACCACGTGCCGGGCCGGCTCATCCCGCAGATGGATCTGTGGACCCACATGAGCCTGGCCGCCGCCCAGGAGGCGCTCGACGATGCCGGCCTGGTGCCGGCCGAGCTGACCGACTACCAGATGTCGGTGGTCACCGCGAGCTCGTCCGGCGGCACCGAGTTCGGCCAGCGGGAGATGGTCCGGCTCTACCAGGAGGGACCGTCCCGGGTCGGTGCGTACCAGTCGATCGCCTGGTTCTACGCGGCGACCACCGGGCAGTTGTCGATCCGGCACGGAATGCGTGGCCCGAGCGGGGTGATCTGCACCGAGCAGGCCGGCGGACTGGACTCCCTCGGCCATGCCCGGCGGTTGATCCGGGGCGGCGGCACCGGCCTGGTGCTGGGCGGCGGCCTGGACGCGTCGATGTGTCCCTATGCGCTCACCGCGCAGCTGACCAGCCGCAAGCTCTCGGTGGTGGACGACCCGGCGCGGGCGTACCTGCCGTTCGACGAGGCGGCCTCCGGCTACCTGCCGGGGGAGGGCGGCGCCATCGTGCTGGCCGAGAACAGCCAGGCAGCGGCGGCGCGCGGTGCCCGGCCGTATGCGGTGATCGCCGGCTACGCCGCCGGCTTCGACCCACCGCCGGGCTCGCCCCGGCCGCCCGCGCTGCGCCGGGTGATCGAGGCGGCGCTGGCCGATGCCGGGCTGGAATCGTCCGATATCGACGTGGTGTTCGCCGACGGCTCCGGGGTGCCGGCCGAGGACCGGGCCGAGGCGCAGGCGCTGTGCCAGGTGTTCGGACCCCGGGCGGTTCCGGTCACCGTACCGAAGACCCTGACCGGCCGGCTGTACGGCGGCGGGTCCGCGCTGGACGCGGCCACCGCGGCGCTCGCGCTGCGGCACGGCGTCATTCCGCAGACATCCGGGGTGACCCGGCCGGTCACCGCGGACCAGTTGGACCTCGTGCTCGGGGCACCGCGCACCCGGCAACTGACCAGCGCGCTGGTGGTCAGCCGGGGCTACGGCGGCTTCGCCTCGGCCCTGGTGCTGCGCCGCGCGGCCTGACCCACGCCCGGGCCAGGCGAACCGAAGAACCAGGAAGGAAGCAGGAGTGACCGCAGAGTTCACCATCGGAGATCTCGAGGAGATCATGAACAGCACCATCGGCATGGACGAGGGCGTGCAGTTCACCGCGGACGACGACATCCCGTTCACCGACCGCGGCTACGACTCGCTGGCCATGATCGAGCTGGCCAGCCAGTTGGAGCAGCGCACCGGAATCCGGATCCCGGACGACGTCGCGCTGGAGCGGCTGACCAGCCCGCGCCGGACGCTGGAGTTCATCAACTCCCACCTCGCCGCCGCCGAGCGAGGCTGACATGTCAGCCCACGTCGACAACGAGATCCTCATCGACGCTCCGATGCAGCTGGTCTGGGACATGACCAACGACATCGAGAGCTGGCCGAACCTGTACAGCGAGTACTCCGCCGCCGAGATCATCGCCGAGCGCGACGGCAGCGTGCTGTTCCGGTTGTCGCTGCACCCGGACGAGAACGGCACGGTCTGGAGCTGGGTGTCCTCCCGGACGCCGGACCCGCAGACCCGCACGGTCCGTTCGCATCGGGTGGAGACCGGCGTGTTCAAGTACATGTCGATCTTCTGGGAGTACACCCAGACCGAGCGCGGCGTACTGATGCGCTGGGTGCAGGACTTCGAGATGAAGCCGGGTGCGCCGATCGACGACGAGGGCATGCGGGCCCGGCTGGACCGCAACACCCATACCCAGATGGCGCTGATCCGGGACAAGGTCGAGGCGGCCGCCCGGCGCGGGGCGGCGGTCGGCTGAGCCGGCACCGTCAACCGCCGCCGAGCAACCGATTCACCAGAACCGATTCACCAGAACCGATCCAGCAGAACCGATTCACCGTAGAGCCGTTCACCGTAGAGCCGATCCACGGTGGAACCGATCCACTGCAGGAAAAGGGAGAAGACTGCCATGTCGGCGACCCAGGTGATGCTGCCGTTCGTGCTGCTGGCCAGCGGGATGGCGGCCGGGGTGATGATGTGGACCCAGCTCGGCGGCTGGCCGCTGCTGGCCAGCCTGCCGCCCGATCGCTACGTCGCCACCCACGCCTTCTTCGCACGCAAGTACGACCCGTTCATGCCGACCTGCTTCCTGATCACGGTGGCCGGCGGCGTCGCGCTGGCGATCAGTACCGGCCAGCCGACCGCCCGGACGTTGTTCGTGGCGTCGGCGGTGCTGGCCGTCGTCTCGATCGGCATCTCGCTGCGCAAGAACGTACCGGTCAACCGATGGCTGCAGACGCTGGACCCGGACTCGCTGCCGGCCGACTTCGCATCGGTGGATCCGCGCCGGGACTGGGGGATGTGGAACCGGATCCGGGCCGGGCTGGCGATCGCGGCGTTCGCCGCCAACTGCGGCGCCCTGGTGGCCCTGCTCTGACCCGGCGAACTGGACGACCGATCCGCCGCCCGGCGGATCCGCACCGACCCGCGTCCGCAATGACACGGCGTTGCAGTGACACGGCTTCGCGGTGACACGGCTTCGCAATGACACGGGTTTGCCATCAACAACAGGAGGAATTCGATGGATCTGGCACTGGCCGGCAAGAACGCCCTGGTGACCGGCGGCAGCCGGGGCATCGGGCGCGGCATCGTGCTCGCGCTGGCCCGGCACGGGGTCAACGTGGTCACCTGCCATCGTCAGGACGGCGAAGCGGTCGAGTCGCTGCGCCGCGAGCTGAAGGACATCGGCGGCGACCACCAGGTGGTGCGTACCGACCTGGCCGATCCGGCGCAGATCACCGAGCTGGTCGAGGAGTGCCGTACCCGGTTCCACTCGCTCGACCTGATCGTGAACAACGCCGGCGCGATCAGCCATGTCCCGTACGGAGATCTGTCGGTGGCGGAATGGCAGCGGGTGCTCGGCACCAACCTGACCGCGGCCCACCTGGTGATCCAGAACTCGCTGGACCTGCTGCACGAAGGCTCCTCGGTGGTGTCGATCGGCTCCAAGTCGGTCGAGGCGGGGGTGCCGCTGCGCGCGCACTACACCGCGACCAAGGCCGCGCTGGTCGGGCTCACCCGGTCGCTGGCGAAGGAGTTCGGCAGCAGGGGCATCCGGTTCAACGTGGTGGCGCTCGGCGTGATCGCCACCGAGGCGCTGGCGGCACTGCCGGCCGAGCAGCAGCAGACGATGATCGAGCGGTACAGCGCCAAGACCGCACTCGGCCGGCTGGGCACCCCGGACGAGGTGGCCGGTGCGGTGCTGTGGCTGGCCAGCGACCTGTCCCGGTACGTCACCGGCTCGACCGTCTCGGTGGACGGAGGCATCTCGTGAGCGACAGCTTCTTCCGGGTGATGCTGACCATGCAGATCAAGCCCGGCGCGGAGGCTGATTTCGAGCGGGTGTGGCTGGAGATCGGCGATGCGGTCACCTCGCATCCGGCCAACCTCGGCCAGAGCCTGTCCCGCGGCGAGGGCAACGTCTACTACATCGTCAGCGACTGGGTGGACGAGCCGCAGTTCCGGGAGTTCGAGCACAGCGAGCGGCATCTGACCCATCGGCAGAAGCTGCACCCGTTCCGCAGCGGCGGCGCGATGGCCACCATGCAGGTGCTGCGGGTGCTGCCGCCGGTACGGGATCAGGCCGCCGCGGAATCCTGGGCATGACCGCAGGCGGAGTCCGGGTGCTGCTGTTCCACACCGCCCACGGGGTCGAGGACATCCGGCAGGCCTACGAGGTGGTGAGCCGGCGGCTGGCCGGGGTGCCCGGGCTGCTCGGCAACGAACTGCTGCAGTCGGCCGACGACCGTACCGACTTCGTGGTGCTCAGCTGGTGGCAGGACATGGACGCCTTCGTCAGCTGGGAACGCGGTCAGGAACACCGCAACGACACGGCTCCGCTGCGTCCGTATCGCGGTGGCAGGCGAGGCGCGCCGTTCGGCATCTACCAGGTCCTGGCAGCGCATTGAGTTTGATCGGAAAGGACGTTTCATGACTAGGCTGCGGGTGCTGATCGCCGGCGGTGGCGTGGGCGGGTTGTGCCTGGCCCAGGGCTTGAAGTCCGCCGGCATCGAGGTGACCGTGTTCGAGCGGGACGCCTCGGTGCTCGCCCGGGACCAGGGCTACCGGCTGCACATCAGCCCGGAGGGTGAGCAGGCGCTGCGGCACTGCGTACCGGAGCGGGTGGCGCGGCTGATCGCGGCGACCTCCAACACCCGGTACGGCGAGGGCCTGATCGCCTACAGCGAGTCGCTGGAGCCGAAGTGGGCGCCGCAGTTCGACGACCCGCGCGGCGACCAGCCGGACAAGATCGACTCGGTGGACCGGGTCACCTTCCGGCGTGCGCTGCTGGCCGGGCTGGACGACGTGGTGCAGTTCGACAGCCGGATCGAGTCGCACCGG
>DASUAC010000358.1:0-3691 GCA_035763985.1 Jatrophihabitans sp.
GTGTTCGCCGGCTGCATGTTCAACGACTACGCCAACCGGTTCCTCGGCGGGGTGCCGCACTCGGTCGAGGGCTCGCTGTTCACCTCGAACGCGTTCAGCGTGCTGTCCGGCCGGATCGCCTACACCTTCGGCTTCGAGGGCCCGGCGGTCACCCTGGACACCGCCTGCTCGTCCTCGCTGGTCGCGATCCACCTGGCCACCCAGTCCCTGCGCAACGGCGAGTGCACCCTGGCACTGGCCGGCGGGGTCACCGCGATGGCCACCCCGGACGCCTACATCGAGTTCAGCCGGCAGCGCGCGCTGTCGCCGGAGGGCCGCTGCAAGGCGTTCTCCGCCGACGCCGACGGGGCCAGCTGGTCCGAGGGCGTGGGCATGCTGCTGCTCGAGCGGCTGTCCGACGCCCGCCGCAACGGCCACCGGATCCTGGGCCTGCTGCGGGGCACCGCGCTCAACCAGGACGGCCGCAGCAACGGCATGACGGCGCCGAACGGCCCGGCCCAGGAGCGGGTGATCGGCCAGGCGCTGGCCGACGCCGGCCTGATCGCCCGGGACGTGGACGCGGTCGAGGCGCACGGCACCGGCACCCCGCTCGGTGACCCGATCGAGGCGCAGGCGCTGATCGCCACCTACGGGCAGAACCGGCCGGCCGACCAGCCGCTGTGGATCGGCTCGGTCAAGTCCAACCTCGGCCACACCCAGGCCGCGGCCGGGGTGGCCGGCGTGATCAAGATGGTGCAGGCGATGCAGCACGGCAAGCTGCCGGCCACCCTGCACGCCGAGCAGGCCAGCCCGCACGTGGACTGGTCCGCCGGCGCGGTGGACCTGCTCACCGAGGCCCAGCCCTGGCCGCGTACCGACCACCCGCGCCGGGCCGGCGTGTCGTCCTTCGGCATCAGCGGCACCAACGCGCACGTGATCATCGAGGAACCGCCCGCCGCAGATGAGTCGGTGCAGCCGACCGCTGCCGCCGACGGCCCGTCCGCCTGGCTGATCAGCGCCCGTACCGCGGCCTCGCTGCGCGGCCAGGCCCAGCGGCTGCACGCCTACGCCGGCGGCTCCGGCGCCTCGGCGGCCGACATCGGCCGGGCGCTGGTCACCGGCCGCGCGCTGTTCAAGCACCGCGCGGTGATCACCGGCGCCGACCGGGCGAGCCTGCTGGCCAACCTGGGCCAGTACCTGTCCGACGGGCCGTCCGGCGAGGCGGTCGAGGGCCTCGCCCGGGACAAGGTCCGGCTGGCCTTCCTGTGCACCGGCCAGGGCGGCCAGCGGCCCGGCATGGGCCGTGAGCTGTACCAGCGCCACCCGGTCTTCGCGGCCGCCTTCGACGAGGCCTGCGCCGCGGTGGACGAGCACCTCGACCGGCCGATCCGCGAGCTGATGTGGGCCGAGCCGGACTCGCCGGAGGCCGAGCTGCTCAACCACACCCGCTACACCCAGCCGGCGCTGTTCGTCTACCAGGTGGCCGCGATCCGGCTGCTGGACTCGCTCGGCGTACGGCCGGACGCGGTGGCCGGCCACTCGGTCGGCGAGTACGCCGCCGCGCACGCCGCCGGGGTCTGGTCGCTGGCCGACGCCGGCCGGCTGATCACCACCCGGGCCCGGCTGATGGCCGGCCTGCAGGCGCCGGGCGCGATGGTCGCCGTCGAGGCCTCGGCCGAGGAGGTGCAGCCGATGCTGGCCGGCCAGGAATGGCTGGTCGGGCTGGCGGCGATCAACTCGCCGACCAGCGTGGTGGTCTCCGGCGACGAGCAGACCTGCCTGACCATCGGCGAGCACTGGCGCGAGCTGGGCCGGCGGACCCGGCGGCTGCCGGTCAGCCACGCCTTCCACTCGCCGCTGATGGAGCCGATGATCGCCGAGTTCACCGCGGCGCTGGACGGCGTCGAGCTGCGCAAGCCCACGCTGACCGCGGTCAACAACCTGACCGGGAACGACGACGAGCTGGACTGGGCCGACCCGCGGTACTGGATCGCCCAGATCCGGCGGGCCGTCCGGTTCGCCGACACGGTGGCCGGGCTGGCCGCACACGGCGTCACCTGCTACCTGGAGATCGGCCCGGACGCGGTGCTGTCCGGCCTGGTGCACGGCAACCTGGCCGACGCCGAGCCGACTGTGATCCCGCTCGGCCGGGGCGCCAAGCGGCCCGAGGCCGAGGCGTTCCTCGCCGGCCTGGGCCAGCTCAGCATCACCGGCGTGCCGGTCGACTGGCGGCCGGTGTACGGCGACGGCCCCGACCTGGGACCGGATCTGCCGCTCTACGCCTTCGACAAGCAGCGGTACTGGTTGGCCGACGCCTCGCCGCGGGCCGACGTCGCCTCGGCCGGCCTGCGTCCGGTCGAGCACCGGCTGCTGGACGCCGCGGTCGAGGTGGGTGACGGCGGCCAGGTGGTCTACACCGGCCGGGTCGCCGGCAGTGCGCTGCCGTGGCTGGCCGACCACACGGTGGCCGGCGCGGTCGTGGTGCCCGGTACCGCGGTGCTCGACGTGGTGCTGGAGGTGGCCGGCCAGCTCGGCTGCGACCGGGTCGATGAGCTGATGTTCTCCGCCCCGCTGGTGCTGGGCGAATCCGGCGAGCTGTTCCTGCAGGTGGTCGCCGACCCGGCGGGTGCCGACGGGGTCCGGACGGTCCGGGTGTACAGCCGGTCCGACGACGCCGGCTGGCAGCCCTGCGCCTCGGGTGCGGTTGCGCCGGGCGTTCCGGCCGAGCCGGCCTGCGACTGGGCCCTCAACTGGCCGCCGGCCGAGGCGGCCGAGGTGGACGTGCCGGGCGGCTACGCCGCGCTGCTGGATCTCGGCTACGACTACGGGCCGGCCTTCCGCGGGGTGACCGCGGCCTGGACCCGGCCCGGCGAGTACTTCGCCGAGGTGGCGATCGCCCCGGAGCTGGACGCCGACGGGTTCGGCATCCACCCGGCGGTGCTGGACGCGACCTTCCACCCGCTGCTGCTGGCCGGTGGCACCGGCGGCGAGCTGAAGCTGCCGTTCGTCTTCGGCGGGGTCACCCTGGCCGGCACCGGGGCAGAGGTGCTGCGGGTCCGGCTGGCGGTGGACGGCGAGGACGCCCAGGTGCAGGTGACCGATCCGGCGGGCCGGCTGGTCTTCGGCATCTCCTCGCTGCGGGTGCGTCCGGTCTCGCCGGCCGCGCTCTCGGGCGGCTCGACCGGTCCGGTCGGCTACGGGGTGGACTGGCTGCCGGTGACGGCCGGCCGGGACACCGAGGCCGGCTGGGCGGTGCTGGGCGCAGGCCCGGCCGGCGGCTGGGCGGACCTCGGCGTGGCCGCCGAGGTGCCGGGCTACCGCGACCTCGACGAACTGCTGGCGACCGGCAAGCCGGCCCCGGACCTGGTGGCCGTGAGCTTCGGCGCGTCCGGCTCGGCCGAGCTGCCGGCCGACGCGCAGGCGCTGGCCACCGAGGCACTGACGCTGCTGCAGCGCTGGCTCAGCGAACCGCAGCTGGCCCAGTCCCGGCTGGTGTTCCTGACCTCCGGCGCGGTCGGCGAGGACATCACCGACGTGGCCGCGGCCGCGATCTGGGGGCTGGTGCGCACCGCGCAGGCCGAGCACCCCGGCCGGTTCCTGCTGGCCGACGTCGCGGGCAACCTCGACCCGGCGCAGCTGGCCGCGGCGGCGGCCGGCGAGCACCAGCTCGCCGCCCGGGCCGATGCCGTGCTGGCACCCCGGGTGGCCCGCC
>DASUAC010000359.1:0-2916 GCA_035763985.1 Jatrophihabitans sp.
CGGCTGATCTCACTCGACCTGGGCGCCATGGTGGCCGGTGCGAAGTACCGGGGCGAGTTCGAGGAACGGCTGAAGGCGGTGCTGACCGAGATCAAGGACTCCGACGGCCAGATCATCACGTTCATCGACGAGCTGCACACCGTGGTCGGGGCCGGCGCGACCGGCGAGGGCGCGATGGACGCCGGCAACATGCTCAAGCCGATGCTGGCCCGCGGCGAGCTGCGGATGGTCGGGGCCACCACGCTGGACGAGTACCGCGAGCACATCGAGAAGGACCCGGCGCTGGAACGCCGGTTCCAGCAGGTGCTGGTCGGCGAACCGTCGGTGGAGGACACCATCGGCATCCTGCGCGGCCTGGCCGGCCGGTACGAGGCGCACCACAAGGTGCAGATCTCCGACGGCGCGCTGGTGGCCGCGGCGACCCTGTCCGACCGCTACATCACCTCCCGGTTCCTGCCGGACAAGGCGATCGACCTGATCGACGAGGCGGCCTCCCGGCTGCGGATGGAGATCGACTCCCGGCCGGTGGAGATCGACGAGCTGCAGCGCGCGGTGGACCGGCTGAAGATGGAAGAGCTTGCGCTGTCGAAGGAATCCGATCCGGCTTCGGTGCAGCGGCTGGCCACGCTGCGCGCCGAACTGGCCGACAAGACCGAAGCGCTGGATGCGTTGAACGCCCGCTGGGAGCGGGAGAAGTCCGGGCTGAACCGGGTCGGTGAGCTGAAGGAGAAGCTGGACGACCTGCGTACCCAGGCCGAGCGGGCGCAGCGCGAAGGCGACTTCGAGACCGCGTCCCGGCTGATGTACGGCGACATCCCGGCCACCGAGAAGGCGCTGAGCCAGGCCGCCGAGAGCGAGCCGCAGGCCGCCGACGTGATGGTCAAGGAGGAGGTCACCGCCGACGACATCGCCGAGGTGGTGGCGGCCTGGACCGGCATTCCGGCCGGCCGGCTGCTGGAGGGCGAGAGCGCCAAGCTGCTGCGGATGGAGGACGCGCTGGCCGAGCGGGTGAAGGGCCAGAAGGAAGCCGTCCGAGCGGTGTCCGACGCGGTGCGCCGGGCCCGGGCCGGCATCAGCGACCCGAACCGGCCCACCGGCTCGTTCCTGTTCCTCGGCCCGACCGGGGTGGGCAAGACCGAGCTGGCCAAGGCGCTGGCGGAGTTCCTGTTCGACGACGAACGGGCGATGGTCCGCATCGACATGAGCGAGTACTCCGAGAAGCACTCGGTGGCCCGGCTGGTCGGTGCGCCCCCCGGCTATGTCGGGTACGAGGAGGGCGGTCAGCTGACCGAGGCGGTCCGGCGCCGGCCGTACAGCGTGGTGCTGCTGGACGAGGTGGAGAAGGCGCACTCCGACGTCTTCGACATCCTGCTGCAGGTGCTCGACGACGGCCGGCTGACCGACGGCCACGGCCGTACCGTCGACTTCCGCAACGTGATCCTGATCCTCACCTCGAACCTGGGCTCGCAGATCCTGATCTCCGACCTGGGCACCGAGTCGAAGAAGGACGCGGTGCTGGACGTGGTGCGCCAGCACTTCAAGCCGGAGTTCCTGAACCGGCTGGACGACATCGTGGTGTTCGACGCGCTGACCACCGAGGAGCTGACCGGCATCGTCGACGTGCAGCTCGCCGCGCTGCAGAAGCGGCTGGCCGGCCGCCGGCTCACCCTGGACGTCTCCGAGGGCGCCCGGGAGTGGCTGGCGATCAACGGCTTCGATCCGCTCTACGGTGCCCGGCCGCTGCGCCGGCTGGTGCAGACCGCGATCGGCGACCGGCTGGCCCGGGCCCTGATCGCCGGCGAGATCTCCGACGGCGCCACGGTGCACATCGACGTCTCGCCGGACCGCTCGGCGCTGACCCTGGGCTGAGGCCTACTCCGGGTGCGGCGGCGGCAGCACGCCGAGCCAGTAGGTGACCTGCTGCTGGTAGCTGAAGAACAGCATGGTGGCGGCGGCGACCGCCAGCACGATCGGCACCACTGGCTGGACGTTGCCGTCCAGCAGCCAGAAGCCGGACAGCAGCACGGTCGTCCAGCCGCCGGCGGTGACCGCGATCCGGCCGCTGACCCGGCCGGTCATCAGCACGATGCCGCCGATGCCGCAGCACACGGCCAGGCCGAAGTCGAGCAGGCCGAGCACCACGTACCCGGAGTCGGTCCCCCGGTAGAACGACCGGTCCGGGGCGCCGTAGTCGTTCTGCAGGCTGACGATGGTCAGCAGCAGCAGGCCGAACAGGCCGAGGGTGAGGCCCAGCGCGATACCGAGGATGCCGGCAAAGGTGGCATAACCCGGCGTACGGGCCGAAGCGGCATAGCCCGGCGGGCCGGTGCGGTAGGGCGCTCGTCCGGTGGCCGTGGGCCGATCGGCGGTCGGCTGGTCGGCGGATGGCCGCTGGCCGGCGGTGGTCCGCTGCTCGGCGTCCGGTTGGCCTTCGTCCGCTGGCTCGGGCTCCGGCCGGCTGAACGGGTCGGTCAAGGCCCCCCGGTACGGATTGGCCGGCGGGGTACGGGCAAGCTCCCGGGCCGCCCGCTGCTGCGGCGTGCCGGCCCGGGCTTTCGTCATGGCTAAGACGGTAACCCCGGCCCGTGGGCCGCGGAACCGGCCCGCCGGGCAGCCGCGACATGCGGCACCGGCGTGGGTCGCGCCCGCCGGGCACCGGAGTTCCGATAGGTTCGTTGCTCAGTCGGCAGGTTCGTGCTCTGTCTGGCGCACACGACACAGGAGCGATAGATGACACAGTGGGGCAACGGATCGGACAACGAATCCGAGCCGAGCAATCCGACGCCGCAGGATCCGTGGGCGCGCCCGGCCGAGCAGTGGGGGCCGCCCGGCCAGCCGGGTCAGCCGGGTCAGCCGGGTTACGGGCAGCCGGGTCAGCCGCCGTACGGGCAGCCGGGTCAGCCGGGCTACGGGCAG
>DASUAC010000360.1:0-3092 GCA_035763985.1 Jatrophihabitans sp.
CCGCACCGTTGCCGGCGTGTCCGAGCCGACCGCCAGCGGTGCGGGCAGCCTGGCCAGTACGTCCAGCATCACGTCCCCGACGCAGACGATCGAACCGGCGGTCACGATCTCGCCGATTCGGTCGTCCTGGCGTGCGAATCGGATCCGAAAGGCGGTGCGCTCCTCGCCATTGCGCTCCTCGCCGCGATCCTCAACCGCACCCTCATGGCCGGTCGCAGCGGGACGCTAGCAGCCGACCGGGTCGGTGGCGCGAACCACACAACGGATCTAGCAGCGATGTCACGTCCGTGAAATGATCATGGTCCGGCTCAACAGCGAGCAGTGAGCGCGAAGCGGGGGCACATGCGCGTATTCAAAACACTGTTGGCTGCTTTCCTGGTCGTCCTATGCTCGGTCCTGCTCGCGGCGCCGGCCGGCGCCGCGACACCGCCGGATCAATGGACGTCGGAGTACGCCGGCGGAGCGAACACCTCGGCGAACCTGGGCGAGCAGCTGATCACGGCGGCCACCGCGTCGCAGCTCACCCAGGCGTGGCAGACGGCCAACGGCGCCGACTTCGTGGCTCCGGCGATCGTGAACGGCGTCGTCTATCACGTGATCAATGCCGGCAACGCCTCGATACCGGGGCAGTTCGTCGCCGTCTCGGCGCGTACCGGCGCTCAGCTGTGGAGCACCGCGTTGCCGCCCTACGCCTGGTACTACCGGGGCCAGACCATCGCCGGGAACATCGCCCTGCTCCCGTTCGAAGGCATCCACGAACTAGGCGGCATCACGGCGGTCGACCTGACCAGCCACGCGGTGCTGTGGTCCCGCTCGCGGCCACCGTCGACCACCAATCCCAGCAACGACGACGGCACCGGCGGCCCGATCGCGGTGGATTCCGGACGGGTGTTCCTCAACGCCGGCAACAATGCCATCTCCGCCTACGACATCAACACCGGCGCCCTGCTGTGGCAGCTCGATCCACCGGACGGGGTGCGCGGCATCGCCGCCGCCGGAGGCCGGCTGTACACGGGCGGTTTCCCGAGCTATCCGGGACCCGGCCTGGCTGTCTACGACGGCGCCACTGGCAAGCAGCTGTGGACGTCGCCGTACCTGTACGGCATACCGGTGGTGGTCGGCAGCTACGTGGTCGTACCCACCGCGCAGGGTGTGGCGGCGGTCGCGGCGGCCGGCTGCGGTAAGTCGGTCTGCCCACGGATCTGGTCGGCCGGCATCACCGATGCCAACCCGCAGGCCATCCTGATCGGTGGTGCGACCTCGAGCACCCTGTTCGTCACGGCCACCCTGACGGACAACACCGCCCGGCTGATCCGGCTGAACACCTCGACCGGCGCCCGGCAGTGGACGGTGAACCTGGCCCAGCCGTCGGGTGAGGTCCCGATCCGGGCCGGTGACACGGTGTGGGTGATGGCCAACGCCAACGCCGTGATCGGCTGGTCGGCCACGGCGACGACGTCGACGCACCTGCGCAAGATCTCGCTGCCCAGCAACAGCTACGGCGCGGTAGGCGGCCTGGCCGCGGCGGGCGGCTCACTGGTCGTGGACGTGTGGCCGTACACCCTGACCGCCTATCGGGTGCCGGGCACCTAAGACAGCCTGCCGGGTTGGCCGGCTCAGCCGCCGGCCGCGTACGGTGATTCCGGTGCCGGCCAGCGTGGTCAGATCCGCCGACTCGTCCCAGGAATCCCGGGCCTGCCGGTGCACCCCGCCCAGGGCGCCGGTGGCGAACACCGCGATGCCGGCCCGGGCGGCCAGGTGCGCGGTGGCCGCCACCGTGGTGGCGCCCAGCCCGCCCCGGGCGGCCACCGTGGCCAGGTCCCGGACGCTCACCTTGGCCACCTCGTCGGTGCCGGTGATCGCCCGCAGCGCCGCGTCGTCCAGGCCGATCCGCGGCTGGCCGTGCACGATCGCCACGGTGGCCGGCAGCGCGCCGGCGTCCCGTACCGACTGCTCGATCTGCCGGGCGATCCGGTAGTTGTCCGGGCGGGGCAGGCCGTGGCTGATGATGGTGCTCTCCAGCGCCACCACCGGACGTCCGGCGGCGAGCGCGGCGGCCACTTCGGGATGCAGCTGCACGTCCCGATCCTCCATCCGGTAGGCATGAGGAATGCCGGCGAGCCTGGACCATGTCACCGTCGTCACCGACGACTTCGAGGCCAGTCGATCAGTATATGAACCGGTACTGGCCGCGATCGGGTTGCGCGCCTCGGTCGAATACACCGATCCGGAAGCGGATTCCGGCGACACCGGCGAGGTCGCGGCGGCCGGCTTCGGTCCCGCGGAGGGCCGGCCGCTGTTCTGGCTGGTGGCCGGGCTGTCGGCCACCAGCGGCAGCCACCTGGCGTTCGCCGCCGCCGACCGGGACGCGGTCCGGGCCGCGCACCGGGCGGCGGCCGGCGCCGGTGCCCGGGTGGTTCAGCCGCCGCGGGACTGGGAGGACGCCCAATTGCACTACTACGGCACCCAATTCGCCGACCCGGCCGGCAACGTGATCGAGGTGCTGTACCGGGGCTAGAGGTCGGTGAAGTGCTCCACCCGCGGCGGCTCGGCGAAGTACTCACCGATGCCGGCCCGCCACCGGCCGAACCGCTCGGAGGCCCGGAACTGCTCGTGCCGCTCGACGGAATCCCATTCCACCAGCAGCACGAACCGGGTCGGCGTCTCCACCCCGTGGGTCATCCGCACGTTGCGGCACCCGGGCGAATCGGCCACCGCGGGCCGTACCTTCCGGTACGCCGTCTCGAAGTCCGCCTCGGTGCCCGGCCGGACGTCGATCAATGCCACTTCCAGAACCATGCCGCAATCCTGGCAGATCGCTGCGCACCGGCCCGCTGCCGTACCGGGCCGGGCGTCCGGCGATGATGGACCATATGGCAGACGGAACGACCCCGATCACCCTGGCCGACGTGCGGTCGGCCGCCACCCGGCTGTCCGGGGTGGCGCATCGGACCCCGGTGCTGCGCTCGCGCACCCTGGATCAACTCACCGGCGCTCAGGTCTACCTGAAGTGCGAGAACCTGCAGCGGGTGGGCGCATTCAAGTTCCGCGGCGCCTACAACGCGATCTCCCGGCTGCCCCCCGAGCAGCGG
>DASUAC010000361.1:0-7786 GCA_035763985.1 Jatrophihabitans sp.
CGTGGTCGCCGCCCGCGAGCACAACCTCCGGGAGGTCACCGCCAGCTTCCCGCTGGGATGTCTCGTTGCGGTCACCGGCGTTTCCGGCAGCGGCAAGTCGACGCTCGTGAACGACATCCTGTACGCATCGCTCGCCAACAAGATCAACGGCGCGAAACTGCCGCCCGGCCGGCACAAGCGGGTCCGCGGCATCGAGCTGGTGGACAAGGTCGTCGGTGTCGACCAATCGCCGATCGGCCGCACGCCGCGGTCCAACCCGGCGACCTACACCGGCGTGTTCGACCACATCCGCAAGCTGTTCGCCGAGACCACCGAGGCGAAGGTGCGCGGCTACCAGCAGGGCCGGTTCTCCTTCAACGTCAAGGGCGGCCGGTGCGAGAACTGCGCCGGTGACGGCACCATCAAGATCGAGATGAACTTCCTGCCGGACGTCTACGTGCCGTGCGAGGTGTGCAAGGGCGCCCGGTACAACCGGGAGACCCTGGAGGTGCACTACAAGGGCAAGACCATCGCCGAGATCCTGGACATGCCGATCGAGGAGGCGGCCGAGTTCTTCAAGCCGATCTCGCGGATCGCCCGGCACCTGGAGACGCTGGTGGACGTCGGCCTGGGCTACGTCCGGCTCGGCCAGCCGGCACCGACCCTGTCCGGCGGCGAGGCGCAGCGGGTCAAGCTGGCCAGCGAGCTGCAGAAGCGCTCCACCGGCCGGACCATCTACGTGCTGGACGAGCCGACCACCGGGCTGCACTTCGAGGATGTCTCCAAGCTCCTGGGCGTGCTGCACTCGCTGGTCGACAAGGGCAACACGGTGCTGGTCATCGAGCACAACCTGGACGTGATCAAGACCGCGGACTGGGTGATCGACATGGGGCCGGAGGGCGGTTCCGGGGGTGGCCGGGTGGTCGCCGACGGCACTCCGGAAGAGGTGGCCATGGTGGCCGGATCGCACACCGGCCGGTTCCTGGCCGAGATCCTGGAAGACCGGCTGGCTCCACCCCGCTCCACTGCGCGTGGCGCAAGTGCTCGGTCGAACGGCCCGGCCCGTTCGAGCGGCCCGGCCCGTTCGAGCGGCTCGGCCCGTTCGAGCGGCTCGGCCCGTTCGAGCGGCTCGGCCCGTTCGAGCGGCTCGGCCCGGGCCGGCGCAACAGCGTCGGTCGAAGGAGCCGCCTCGCGAAAAGCCCCGGCCAACGGAGCCGGTTCGGCGAAGGCCGGATCGGCTGAGCCGAGCGCGACCAAGACGACTGCGACCAAGACGGCTGCGGCCAAGGCCAGCGCGACCAAACCGAGCAGGAGCAAGACGGCTGCGACCAAGACGAGCGTGAGCAAGACGAGCGTGACCAAGCCGATTGCGGCGAAGGTCGCGCCGGCCAGGCGGACGGCTGCGGTTCGTACCGGCACCGCCGGTACCACCCGGACCCGGCGCGGCTGAGCGCTGCCGGGCACCGTCGTTCTCGAGTCCGGGCAATTAGGGTTGCAGTGTGGCTGATCCGTCGACCTACCGTCCCGCGCCGGGCACCATCCCGGTCGAGCCGGGCGTCTACAAGTTCCGCGACGCCACCGGTCGGGTCATCTACGTCGGCAAGGCGAAGAGCCTCCGATCCCGGCTGAACTCCTACTTCGCCGACCTGTCCGCGCTGCACCCGCGCACCCGGCAGATGGTCACCTCGGCAGCCAGCGTCGAGTGGACCATCGTCACCACCGAGGTCGAGGCGCTGCAGCTGGAATACAACTGGATCAAGGAGTTCGACCCGCGGTTCAACGTCCGCTACCGGGACGACAAGTCCTACCCGTCGCTGGCGGTCACGCTGAACGAGGAGTATCCCCGGCTGCAGGTGATGCGCGGCGCGAAGCGGCCCGGCGTGCGCTACTTCGGTCCGTACGCCCACGCCTGGGCGATCCGGGAGACGCTGGATCTGCTGCTGCGGGTGTTCCCGGCGCGCACCTGCTCGAACGGGGTGTTCAAGCGGGCCGGCCAGATCGGCCGGCCGTGCCTGCTCGGCTACATCGGCAAGTGCAGCGCGCCCTGCGTCGGCCGGGTCAGCGCGGCCGAACACCGGCGGATCGTCGACGACTTCTGCGACTTCATGGCCGGCAAGACCGACACCATGATCCGCCGGCTGGAGAAGCAGATGGCCGAGGCCAGCGCGGATCTGGAGTTCGAGCTGGCCGCTCGGCTGCGCGACGACATCGGCGCGCTGCGCCGGTCGATGGAGAAGCAGGCGGTGGTGCTCACCGACGGCACCGACGCGGACGTGGTGGCATTCGCCACCGACGAGCTGTCCGCGGCGGTGCAGGTGTTCCACGTCCGCGGCGGCCGGGTGCGCGGCCAGCGCGGCTGGGTGGTCGACGCCGCCGCCGGCCTGGATCCGGACGCCGAACAGACCGGGGTACGCGGCCTGGTCGAGCAGTTCGTGCTGCAGTTCTACGGCCAGGAGGATGCCGTCATCCCGCGCGAGGTGCTGGTGCCGGAGTTGCCGGACGACCATGACGCGCTGGAGGAGTTGCTGACCGAGATCCGGGGCAGCCGGGTGTCACTGCGGGTGCCGCAGCGCGGCGACAAGCGCTCGTTGATGCAGACGGTGCAGCGCAACGCCGAGCAGGCCTTTCTGCAGTACAAGCTGCGCCGGGCCAGCGACCTCACCGCCCGCTCCCAGGCGCTGGCGGATCTGCAGGAGGCGCTGGACATGCCGGACGCCCCGCTGCGCATCGAGTGTTTCGACATCAGCCATGTCCAGGGCACCAACGTGGTGGCCAGCATGGTGGTCTTCGAGGACGGCCTGGCCCGCAAGAGCGAGTACCGCCGGTTCGCGATGCGCTCCGGCGGTGGCGACGTCGATTGGATCGCCGAGGTGATCCGGCGCCGGTTCGCCCGCTACCTGGCCGAGACCGCCGAGCCGGCCGACGGCCAGACCAGCCCGCTGACCGAGGAGGGCCGGCCCCGCAAGTTCGCCTACCCGCCCAACCTGGTGGTGGTCGACGGCGGCGCGCCACAGGTGGCGGCGGCCCACGCGGTGTTCAGCGAACTGGGCATCACCGACGTGACCCTGATCGGGCTGGCCAAGCGGCTGGAGGAGGTGTGGCTGCCGGACGAGGACCACCCGGTGATCCTGGCCCGCACCTCCGAGGCGCTGTACCTGCTGCAGCGGGTACGCGACGAGGCGCACCGGTTCGCGATCACCTTCCACCGGCAGAAGCGGTCGAAGTCGATGACGGAGTCCCAGCTGGCCGGCATCGCCGGTCTCGGCCCGGCCCGGCGCAAGGCGCTGCTCAAGCAGTTCTCCTCGCTCAAGCGGCTACGGGCCGCCTCGGTGGATGAGATCGCCGCGGTGCCCGGCTTCGGTCCGGAGCTGGCCAGACGGGTGCACGATCAGCTGGCCGCGGCCGGCGAACCGGAACCGGCGGTGAACATGACCACCGGCGAAGTGGTCGGCTAGCCACAGCCCGCCCGGTCCACCTGACGCGGCTGCGCCGGTTTGCCAGAATGGGGCCGCAGCCGCGGACGGCAACGCCCGATCGTGCTCAGCAAGCGCTCAAGAGGAGGTACGTCCAGCATGGCCGGTGCCGAACATGGCGCTCTGGAGACGGTCATCGTCACCGGACTGTCCGGAGCCGGTCGCAGCACCGCGGCGAAGTGCCTGGAAGACCTGGGCTTCTTCGTGGTGGACAACCTGCCACCGGAGTTGGTCGCCACCATGGTCGACCTGGGCAGCCGCAGCCAGGGTGCGGTGACCCGGCTGGCGGTGGTGATGGACGTGCGCAGCCGGGCGTTCTCCACCGACCTCACCGGGGTGATCAGCGAACTGGAGCGGCGCGAGCTGCGGCCCCGGATCCTGTTCCTGGAGGCGGCCGACAACGTGCTGATCCGGCGGTTCGAGAGCAACCGGCGAGCCCATCCGCTGCAGGCCGACGGCCGGCTGTCGGACGGTATCGCCGCCGAACGCCGGATCCTCGCCCCGCTACGCGACATCGCCGACCTGGTGCTGGACACCTCCGACCGGTCGGTGCATCAGCTGCGCCGGGCGATCGAGGAGGCGTTCGCCGAGCACGGCCTGGACGCGCCCGAACTGCGTGCCACGGTGGTGTCGTTCGGCTTCAAGTACGGGCTGCCGATCGACGCCGACCTGGTGGTGGACGTCCGGTTCCTGCCCAACCCGCACTGGATCCCGGAACTGCGGGGCCTGACCGGCGAGGACGAGCCGGTCGCCGACTACGTGCTCAGCCAGGAGTCGGCCGGTCCGTTCCTGGACAAGTAC
Source organism: Jatrophihabitans sp. (assembly GCA_035763985.1). Taxonomy (GTDB): domain Bacteria; phylum Actinomycetota; class Actinomycetes; order Mycobacteriales; family Jatrophihabitantaceae; genus Jatrophihabitans_A. The sequence continues at coordinate 4,254 of DASUAC010000361.1, forward strand.
ATGGAGATCCTGACCATCCTCGGCGCCGGTTACCGGCGGGAGGGCAAGCAGTACTTGACGCTGGCCGTCGGCTGCACCGGCGGCAAGCACCGGTCGGTGGCGATGGCCGTCGAGCTGGCCCACCGGCTGGCCGGTCAGGGCGTCCGGGCCACCGCGGTGCACCGGGACCTGGGACGCGAGTGAGCACCGAAGGCGGCAGGGAGTGAGCATCGCCGCCCGCGCAGGCGATCGCAGGCGACCCAGGGTGGTCGCGCTCGGCGGCGGGCACGGCCTGTTCGCGTCGCTGTCCGCCCTGCGTCCACTGGACATCGACATCACCGCGATCGTCACCGTCGCCGACGACGGCGGATCGTCCGGCCGGATCCGCCGCGAGCTGGGGGTGCTGCCGCCCGGCGATCTGCGGATGGCGCTGGCCGCCCTGGCCAGCCGGTCGCTCAGCACGGACGACGGCGCCGACTCGTCCTGGCATGACGTGCTGCAGCACCGGCTCGGCGGCACCGGAGCGCTGGCCGGTCATCCGATCGGCAACCTGCTGCTGACCGGGCTGATGGAGCTGTCGGCCGAGCCGGTCCGGGCGCTGGACCAGCTCGGCAGCCTGATCGGCGCCCGCGGCCGGGTGTTGCCGATGTGCCTCGGCCCGCTCGACCTGATCGCCGAGGTGCGCAGCGTCGACTCCGACGATCCGGTGCGGCGGCGGCGGATCCGCGGTCAGTCGGCGATCGCGGCAACCGCCGGCCGGGTGACCTCGATCAAGCTGATCCCGGCCGACCCGCCGGCCTGCCCGGAGGCGGCCGCGGCGATCCTGGCGGCCGACGCGGTGATCCTCGGTCCGGGCTCCTGGTTCACCAGCGTGATCCCGCACCTGCTGGTGCCGGGCCTGGCCTCGGCGCTCACGCTGGCGTCCGGGCGCCGGATAGTTATTCTCAACCTCGAGCAACAGGCTGGTGAAACCGAGGGATTCTCGCCCGAGCAGCACCTGCGCGCATTGCGGGACAACTGCCCGAGATTGAGGATGGATGTGGTCATAGCCGACAGCGACGCGGTCCTCGACCAGCGTGGGTTGCAGCAGTACGCCGAGGCGATGGGTGCCCGGCTGCTGCTCGCCCCGGTGGCAGCGGTCAGCGCGACAGCGCGACATGATCCTGGCAAGCTCAGCCGGGTAATGGCTGCCGTGCTGGGATTGTCGGCGGACGACGAGGGCGGCCAGGACGACCAGGGCGACCAGGGAGGTGTCACGTTGCCCAGCACCGTGGGGCAGAGTGGCGAACGGCAGCCCGACGCAACGGCGCGTCGTGGCACGGGACAGGGGGCGCACTGATGGCGATGACGGCTGCGGTCAAGGACGAACTGAGCCGGGTGACGATCACCCGGGCGCCCGCTCGTCGTGCCGAGATCGCCACCATGCTGCGCTTCGCCGGCGCGCTGCACCTGGTGGGCGGCCACATCGTGGTCGAGGCGGAGTTGGACACCGGATCGGTGGCCCGCCGGCTGCGCAAGGAGATCGCCGAGGTGTTCGGCCACAGCGCCGAGATCCAGGTGGTCACCGGCGGCAGCCTGCGCAAGGGCACCCGCTACCTGGTCCGGGTGGCCAAGGACGGCGAGGGGCTGGCCCGGCAGGCCGGCCTGGTGGATCTGCGCGGCCGGCCGGTACGCGGCCTGCCCACCCAGATCGTGGCCGGCACCATCGCCGAGGCCGAGGCGGCCTGGCGGGGTGCGTTCCTGGCGCACGGCTCGCTGACCGAACCCGGCCGGGCCGGTGCGCTGGAGATCACCTGCCCGACCAACGAGGCCGCGCTGGCCCTGGTCGGGGCGGGCCGCCGGCTGGGCATCCTGGCCAAGGCCCGGGAGGTGCGCGGCGCGGACCGGGTCGTGGTCCGGGACGGCGACGCGATCGGCGCACTGCTGACCCGGCTCGGCGCGCACGACTCGGTGATGGCCTGGGAGGAGCGCCGGATGCGCCGCGAGGTCCGGGCCACCGCCAACCGGCTGGCCAACTTCGACGACGCCAACCTGCGCCGCTCGGCCCGGGCGGCGGTGGCCGCGGGGGCTCGGGTGGAGCGGGCGATGGCCATCCTCGGCGACGACGCACCCGAGCACCTGCTGCAGGCCGGCCGGCTCCGGCTGGAGCACAAGCAGGCCTCGCTGGAGGAGCTGGGCAGCCTGTCCGACCCGCCGATGACCAAGGACGCGGTGGCCGGCCGGATCCGGCGGCTGCTCGCGATGGCGGACAAGCGCGCCGCCGACGACGGCATCCCGAACACCGAGGCCGCGGTCACCCCGGAGATGCTCGCCCCGTAACCAGTGCGTACCGCCCGCCGTGACCGGGCTGACGTCGAGCCCGGCCGCCCGAACCGATAGGGTCGAAGATTGACGAGGGCGGTCCGGCGCAGGTCGCGGTCCGCCCGGCGCACCACCTTCGGGGGAACTGCAGTGCCAGAGTTCTCCGGGCTGCGCAACCGGCCCGGGCGGCAGGACAAGGAGACATACCAGTGACAGTTCGGGTTGGCATCAACGGTTTCGGACGGATCGGCCGTAACTTCTACCGTGCGCTCAACGCGGCCGGGGCCGATGTGGAGGTCGTCGCGGTCAACGACCTCACCGACAACAAGACCCTGGCCCACCTGCTCAAGTACGACTCGATCCTGGGCCGGTTCCCGGCCGAGGTGGGCTACGACGAGCAGAACATCCTGGTCGCCGGCAAGCCGATCCGGGTGCTGGTGGAGCGGGACCCGGCCAACCTGCCCTGGAAGGACCTCGGGGTCGACGTGGTGATCGAGTCGACCGGCCTGTTCACCAAGGCCGCCGACGCCCGCAAGCACATCGACGGCGGCGCCAAGAAGGTGATCATCTCCGCCCCGGCCACCGACGACGACATCACCCTGGTGATGGGCGTCAACCACAGCAACTACGACCCGGCCAGCCACCACATCATCTCCAACGCCTCCTGCACCACGAACTGCCTGGCGCCGCTGGCGAAGGTGCTGCAGGACAGCTGGGGCATCGAGCGCGGCCTGATGACCACCATCCACGCCTATACCCAGGACCAGAACCTGCAGGACGGCCCGCACAAGGACCTGCGCCGGGCCCGGGCCGCCGCGCTGAACATCGTGCCGACCTCGACCGGCGCGGCCAAGGCGATCGGCCTGGTGCTGCCGGAGCTGAAGGGCAAGCTGGACGGCTACGCGCTGCGGGTGCCGGTGCCCACCGGCTCGGCCACCGACCTCACCGTCACGCTGGGTGCCGAGGTCACGGTGGACGAGGTCAAGGCGGCCTACCGGGCGGCGGCCGAGGGTGAGCTGAAGGGCTACCTGACCTACACCGAGGACCCGATCGTGTCCTCCGACATCGTGACCGACCCGGCGTCCTGCATCTTCGACGCCGGGCTGACCAAGGTGATCGGCAACCAGGTGAAGGTGGTCGGCTGGTACGACAACGAGTGGGGCTACTCCAACCGGCTGGTGGACCTGGTCGGCTTCGTCGGCGCCAGCCTGTAGCCGGCCACCGCGATGCGCACGGTCGATGACCTGATCCGG
>DASUAC010000362.1:0-2089 GCA_035763985.1 Jatrophihabitans sp.
GACATCCTGGCCGCCCGCGACGTCCGGCCGGATTTCGGAGATGAGCTGTGACCGACGACGAGCTGTGACGGAAGGGGAGAACTCACGATGAGCGTGCACACGCTGTCGGTGCTGGTGGAGAACAAGCCGGGCGTGCTGGCCCGGGTGTCCGGGTTGTTCAGCCGCCGCGGCTTCAACATCGAGTCGCTGGCGGTCGGGCCGACCGAGCATCCGGAGATCAGCCGGATCACCATCCTGGTGTCGGTGGAGGGCAACGCGCTGGAGCAGGTGACCAAGCAGCTGAACAAGCTGGTCAACGTGCTCAAGATCGTCGAGCTCGAACCGGCCGCGGCGGTGCAGCGGGAACTGCTGCTGGCCAAGGTGCGTGCCGATGAGACCAATCGCGGCGCGGTGGTCGACATCGTCGAGCTGTTCAACGCCAAGGTGGTCGACGTCAGCCCGGAGGCGCTCACCGTCGAGATGGTCGGGCCGCCGGCCAAGCTGGAGGCGATGCTGAAGATGCTGGAGCCGTACGGCATCCGGGAGATGGTGCAGTCCGGCATGGTGGCGCTCGGCCGCGGGCCGCGGTCGATGACCCAGACCGCACTGCGGGCCGTCGAGCGGCACGCCGGCTGACCAACAGGACCTAGCAACCGAACGAGAGTAAGGACGCCAGTCGATGGCAGTGCAGATGTACTACGACGATGACGCCGACCTGTCGATCGTGCAGCGCCGCACGGTGGCCGTGCTCGGCTACGGCAGCCAGGGGCACGCGCACGCGCTGAGCCTGCGCGACTCCGGGGTGGACGTCCGGGTCGGGCTGCCGGAGGACTCGCAGAGCCGGAGCAAGGCCGAGGACCAGGGGTTGCGGGTGCTCAGTCCCGCGGCGGCCGCCGCCGAGGCCGACCTGATCATGATCCTGGCGCCGGATCACAAGCAACGCGCGCTGTACGCCGAGTCGGTCGAGCCGAACCTGTCCGACGGCGACGCGCTGTTCTTCGGGCACGGCTTCAACATCCGGTTCGGCTACATCAAGCCACCGGCCGGGGTGGACGTCGCCATGGTCGCCCCGAAGGGGCCGGGTCACCTGGTCCGCCGCCAGTTCGTGGACGGCAAGGGGGTGCCGGTGCTGGTCGCGGTGGAACAGGACGCCAGCGGCCAGGCGTTCCAGCTGGCGCTGTCCTACGCCAAGGCCATCGGCGGCACCCGGGCCGGCGCCATCCGCACCACCTTCACCGAGGAGACCGAGACCGACCTGTTCGGCGAGCAGGCGGTGCTCTGCGGCGGCGCGTCCCAGTTGGTGCAGTACGGCTTCGAGGTGCTCATCGAGGCCGGCTACTCCCCGGAGATCGCCTACTTCGAATGCCTGCACGAGCTCAAGCTGATCGTCGACCTGATGTACGAGGGCGGCATCGCCAAGCAGCGCTGGTCGGTGTCGGACACCGCCGAGTACGGCGACTACGTCTCCGGCCCGCGGGTGATCGACGAGCACGTGAAGCAGAACATGCGCCGGATCCTGGCCGAGATCCGGGACGGCAGCTTCGCGGCCCGGTTCATCGCCGACCAGGACGCCGGCGCGCCGGAGTTCTCCGCGTTGCGGGCCAAAGCCGAGCAGCACCCGATCGAGGCCACCGGCCGGCAGTTGCGCGGCCTGATGAGCTGGGTGAACTCGGACGCCGACACCGACTACACCGAGGGAACGGCTGCCCGATGAGTTCGTCCGAGCCGACCGGCCCGGCGTCCGGTTCGCTGTCGCTGGCCGTGATCCCCGGTGACGGCATCGGCGTCGAGGTGACCGAGCAGGCGGTGCGCGTGCTGCATGCCGTGCTGCCGGGTGTCACCACCACCGAGTACGAGCTGGGCGCACGGCTCTACCACCGCACCGGCGAGACCCTGCCGGACGCGGTGCTGGCCGAGTTGCGGCAGCAGGACGCGATCCTGCTCGGCGCCATCGGCGATCCGTCGGTGCCGAGCGGCGTGCTCGAACGCGGCCTGCTGCTGCGGCTGCGCTTCGAGCTGGACCACTACGTCAACCTGCGCCCGTCGAAGCTCTACCCCGGCATGACGTCGCCGCTGGCCGGCGACCCGGCGATCGACTTCGTGGTCTACC
>DASUAC010000363.1:0-8098 GCA_035763985.1 Jatrophihabitans sp.
ACGCTCAGTGCGCCGGCCCGTGGCAGCTGGCCGAGCCGGAGTCCTGGTAGTCGAGTGCCGAGGCTGGCGTACCGGGGCCCGCCAGCACCGGCTGGAAGTTCCAGGAGTAGCCGTTGTGGGCAAGCTGGAGCTTCAGCACACCGAATGCGTTGTCCTCGCCGGTGACCACGTTGGGATTGCTGAACGAGCCGTCGCTGGTGCGGGCCAGCGTGTCGAAGTCCTCCCCACCGGTACCGACGATGAACTGGGTCAAGCCCTTCTTGGCATCCACCGTGCCGGCCGGCGTCTGTGGCTGGAACCGGGCGTAGACATGCTCGTGCCCGTTCAGCACCACGTCCGCGCCGGAGGAGTACAGCAGGTCCCACCAGGCGTCGGCCGCCGCCCCTTCCGCGGACGGAGTGCCGATTGCGGTGAAAGTGGCCTGGTGCCAGTACGCCAGCGTGCACGGGCTGTGGTCGGTGGCCAGATCGGCGGTCAGCCAGGCGGTCTCCTCGCCGAGCAGGCCGCTGTGCGGATCGCAGTTGTTGCCGAACGCGGCCGAGCTGCACTCGGCGTTGAGCGAGATGATGTGCCACGCGCCGAGGTCGTAGGAGTACCAGCCGCGGCCGGTGTCCCCCGCCTGGCCCGCCGGCCGGATGGCGCCGCTTTCGTTCTGGCCGTTGTAGTAGCCGAAATATCCGGCGCCGTTCTGGGCCGGCTCGCTGATGACGTGGCCGGCCTTGTTCTTGGCGTACGCGTAGTACTCGTGGTTGCCCGGGGTCGGCCGCTGCAGGAACTTGAAGGCGCCGTACGACTTGTCCAGCGAGTTCTCGAAGTCACTGAGCCGGCCGGTCTGGTACTGCTCGTCGCCGAGCAGCGCCACCAGGTCCGGCTGCATCGCCTCGATCTGGTCGGCTGTGGCGAACTGCGCGTCCCGGCCTGCCAGCTTGCCACCGTCACACTTGTAGAACGGGTCGGTGGCCGCGTTCTCGTCGGTCTCCGGCTCGCACGCGATGTCACCGACCGCCGCCAGCACCACCGGCTCGGCCTGCGCGTAGGGCCAGGAGTTGTCACCGGAACGTCCTGGGTCGGCGAGCACCGAGGTGCCCAGTGCGAGTACGGCGGCAACCGCCACGGTGCCCGCGATCAGCGCGTTGCGGCGCTTGAACTTCTTCAACTCGGTTTCCTCCCCCGATCGGATGACAGCGCGCCCGATGCTAGGGGCAAGGTCCGACAAAAATCCGGGATTCGCCGAAAGCTGAGCCGCTAGCCCAGCACGTTCCGGCGCAGGAAGTCGTTGGCGAACCGGCCGGACGGATCGAACCGGCGGGCGAGTGCGGCGAAGTCGGCCAGCCGGGGATGCAACTCGGCCAGCACCGCGGGCGGGGTGCCGAAGTTCTTGCCCCAGTGCGGTACCGCGGCCGACGGTGCCAGCCGCGCCTCCAGCTCGGCCACCACGGGCGCGACCGCCGCGGCGTCCCGGACCCAGGTGAAGTGGAACGCCACCCGATCCCGCCGGTAGCAGGGACTGAGCCAGAGCCGGTCGGCGGCGATCGTCCGGATCTCGGAGACCAGCAGCACCTCTGCCAGCTCCGGGGCCAGTGACCGGATCGCCTCGATAGCCAGCCCCGCCTGGTCGCGATCGACGAAGTACTCCGACTGGATCTCCTCGCCGTGGCTGGGGGTGAACTCCAGCCGGAAGTGCGGCAGCCGCTGCTGCCAGCGGCCGGGTACGCCGAGCTGTTCGGTGGCCGCGGCCGGGTCGCCGCCGGGCATCGGGTGCCGGGGAACGGTGGCCGGTCGGGCGCTGAGGAACTTACCGGCCGGACGGGTCTCAAGAGATTTGACCCAGACCGCCGCCGTGTCCTGCCACCGGGTGAACACGCTGACGCTGTACCCGGCACCGGTGATCGAGGCGAAGTGCCCAGTCAGGTCAGCGAAGGCCAGATCCTCATATACGTACTGCCGGATCTCGAAAGCCGGCACCAGAGCCAGGGTGAGTTGGGTGACCACGCCGAGCGCGCCCAGGTGCACCACCGTGCCCTCGAAGTCGGGCTGTTCGGCGGTCAGCTCGACCAGTTCCCCGTCGCCGGTCACCAGCTGCTGGCCGCGGACCGCGGTGGCCAGGATGCCGTTGCCGTCGCCGGAGCCGTGGGTGCCGGTGGCGCAGGCGCCGGCCACCGAGATGTGCGGCAGCGAGCCCAGGTTGGGCAGTGCCAGGTCGTGCCGATCGAGGAAGCCGGTCAGCTCGCCGTAGCTGATGCCGGCGCTCAGCCGGACCAGGCCACGCTCGGAGTCCAGCTCCAGCACCCGCGGCAGCCCGGCCACCGAGACCAGCGCGCCTGTGGTGTCGGCGATCCGGTTGAACGAGTGCCCGGTGCCCAGCACCTTGACCTCGCTCGAGCCGCTGACCAGCGACTGCAGCTCGGCGACCGATCCCGGCCGGTGCAGCTCGGTGGGCGTGAAGGTGATGTTGCCGGCCCAGTTGCAAATCGGCACGCTCACCCGGCCGAGTCTGCCAGCCGGTCAGCCTGGTCGACCGGCACCGGTTCCGAGGCCGTCCAGACCAGCCCGCGCACCTCGGGTGCGAGCAGCGCGCCGGCGGTCGACAGCAGCGCCAGCGCGCCGCAGCCGAGCAGAGCCGCGTGCACCCCGACCGCGGCGGCGATCGGGCCGGCGAGCAGCGTGCCCAGCGGCGCCAGCGCGATCGAGCCGAAGATGTCGTAGGCGCTGACCCGCGACAACATCCCCTCCGGAATCTGCCGTTGCAACGTGGTCTGCCAGAGCACCCCGAAGATGTCGAAGGCAACCCCGTTGGCGATCATCGCGGCCAGTGCCCACCACACGCCCAGCCCGGCGCCGAGCGCCAGCATCGGCGCCGCCGCCAGCGAGCTGGCGAGCACCGCGACCCGGATCGGGTGCCGCGGACGGATCCGGGTGGCCACGCCGGCCCCGGCGACGGTGCCCAGCGCCTGGCCGGCGGCGAGCACGGCCCAGGCGCGGGCGCCGCCCAGCTCCCGGTCGGCCAGCAGCGGCCCGAGCACCCCGGTCACCGCCGACACCGCCGCCAGCAGGAAGGTGAACTGCAGCACCACCACCCACAGCCACTGCCGGGACCGGAACTCCCACCAGCCCTGGCGCAGGTCGTGCCAGGACGAGCCGGTGCGTACCCGGGCCCGGGCCGGCACCCGCATCAGCCCGATCAACCAGGCGCTGATCCAGAACGACAGCGCGTCGACGGCCAGCGCCCAGCCCGCTCCCACCGCGGCGACCAGCAGCCCGGAGGCGAACAGCCCGGACACCAGCGCGGTGTTCTGGCCCATCCGCAGCCAGCCGTTGGCCGACTGCAGCATGGCCGGTTCGACGATCTCCGGCAGCACCCCACCGGACGCCGGCAGGAAGACCGCGGTTGCCGAGCCGGCCACCGCCGCCGCGATCAGCAGTCCGGCCAGCGGCGCCCGGCCGGTGCCGATCATCCAGGCCAGCGCGCCGTAACCGAGGCCGGCCACCACCTCGGCGCCGACCATCAGCCGGTACCGCGGCAGCCGGTCGCCGATCACCCCGCCGAACAGCACCAGCAGCACCTGCGGCAGCCGCAACGCGCCCAGCACCAGGGACAGCCGGCCCGGGGTGGCGCCGGGCAGCGCCAGTACGCCGAAGGCCAGCGCGATCGTTCCGATGCCGTTGCCGAGTACCGACGCGGTGCGGGCGCTGGCCAGCAGCACGAACCGCCGATTGGCGAACACTCCGGACCGGCTCGGCGCACGCACCCGGCGACTCTAACCGCTGCCGCTGACAGATGCGCCGAGGGCGAAAATCGTTCGCTCGTTGTCGGTACCCCGTCGTAAGGTGAGTCATCGTGGCGAACGGGGCAGTGCAGCAGACGGACACCGAGCCCCGAACGGCCGAAGAGACGCCGGAACGGCTCGGCACTGCCGCTGGCCCGGCCACGAATGTTCACGGATCCTTGAAGGATCTTCTCCGGCTGTGGCCCTGGCTGCGGCCGTACCGCCGCTATCTGATCTTCATGCTGGTGGTGGCCACCACCGCCATGGTGGTGCAGTCGCTGCTGCCGCTGATCACCGCCGCGCTGATCGACGGGCCGATCGCCCGGCACGACACCTGGGGCATGCTGCCGCTGATCGGCCTGGCGCTGCTGTTCGGGGTGCTGGAGGCGGTGTTGTTCGGCGTCCGGCGGCGCACCGTGACCGTCTCGGCGCTGGCCATCGAGACCGACCTGCGGCGGGACTTCTACCAGCACCTGCAGCGGCTGCCGGTCAGCTTCCACGACCGGTGGCCGTCCGGTCAGCTGCTGTCCCGGGTGACCAGCGACCTGTCCACGCTGCGGCGGTTCGTGGCGTTCATGTCGATCTTCTTCGTGGCCAACCTGACCATGATCGGGGTGGTGCTGCTGCTGATGGTGCACCTGCAGCCGCTGCTCGGGATCGCGGTCTGCGTGGCGATGTCGCCGCTGGTGCTGATCAGCCGCACCTACGAGAAGCGCTACAACGTCCAGGCCCGGCAGGCCCAGGACCTGACCGGCGACCTGGCCACCGAGGTCGAGGAGTCGGTGCTCGGCATCCGGGTGATCAAGGCGTTCGGCCGGCGTGGCCGCCAACTGCGGGCGTTCTCCGGCACCGCCGAGCGGCTCCGGCAGGCCGAGCTGGCCAAGAACCGGACGCTGGCCAACCTGTGGACGGTGATCGGCACCTACCCACAGCTGGTGCTGGCCGGGGTGAGCTGCTTCGGTGTGCTGGCGGTGGCGCACGGCACGCTGAGCAAGGGCGACCTGATCGCGTTCATCACCTTGCAACTGCGGCTGAACTGGCCGCTGATGTCGATGGGCTGGCTGATCGCCGGCACCGAGGAGACGGTCTCGGCGACCGCCCGGCTGTTCGAGGTGTTCGACACCGCCAGCGACATCACCGAACCGGACGAGCCGATCCGGCCACCGGCCACCGCCGACCGCGCGGTACGGCCGGCCCGGCTGCAGTTCGCCGACGTCAGCTTCCGGTTCCCGGACTCCCCTACCGACGTGCTGCACGGGCTGCAGCTGGACATCGAACCGGGCGAGACGATGGCACTGGTCGGCGCCACCGGTGCGGGCAAGACCGTCCTCACCGCACTGGTGCCACGGCTGCACGACGTGACCGGCGGCGCGGTGCTGATCGACGGCGTGCCGGTCAGCCGGATGTCGCTGGCCGAGCTGCGCCGGACGGTCAGCGTGGCGTTCGAGGAGCCCACCCTGTTCTCGGCCAGCGTCCGGGAGAACCTGCTGCTCGGCCGGCCGGACGCCGGGGAGGAGCAGCTGGCCGAGGCCATCGAGGTGGCGCAGGCCGGCTTCGTGTACGAGCTGCCGCACGGCCTGGAGACCCGGATCGGCGAGCAGGGGCTGTCGTTGTCCGGTGGCCAGCGGCAGCGGCTGGCGCTGGCCCGCGCGGTGCTCGGCCGGCCCCGGGTGCTGGTGCTGGACGACCCGTTGTCCGCGCTGGACGTGCACACCGAGGCCCAGGTGGAGCGCGCGCTGCGCCGGGTGCTCGGCCGGACCACCGCGCTGGTGGTGGCGCACCGGGCCTCCACCGTGCTGCTGGCCGACCGGGTGGCGCTGCTGTCCGGCGGCCGGATCGCCGCGGTGGGCACCCATTCGGAGCTGCTGGCGAACAACCCCGAATACCGGAACCTGCTGTCCCAGAAGGCCGAATCCACCTCGGAGGCGCGGGTATGACGACGACCGCACCGGGCCATCACGAGTACGGCGAGGGCGCCGAGCCGGCGGCGGTCCGGGTCGAGGAGTGGCGCGGCCAGTGGGACCAGCGGGATCCGGACGCCGAGGAGTTCCCGGCCGACGCCAAGCCACGGCTGCGGACCGAGGCCAGGTCGCTGCTGGGCGAGCTGCTTCGCCCGTACCGGGTGCGGATCGTCGTGGTGTTCTGCCTGGTGGTCGGGCAGGTGCTGGCCACCATGGCCGCCCCCTGGCTGATCGGGCTGGTCATCGACCACGGCCTGCCGGACGCGCTGCACGGTGAGTACCGCACGCTGTTCCGGCTCACCGCGCTGCTCGCGGTGGCCGCGCTGGTCTCCGGGGTGCTGCAGTGGCTGTTCCTGCGCCGGATCGGCACGATCGGGCAGGCGGTGCTGTTCGACCTGCGGCGGCGGGTGTTCGACCACACCCAGCGGCTGTCGGTGTCCTGGCACGAGCGGTTCACCTCCGGCCGGGTGATCAGCCGGCTGACCTCCGACGTCGACACCCTGCGCGAGCTGCTGGACGCCAGCCTGGACGGCCTGCTGCTGGCGGTGCTGAACATCTCGGTGATCACCGTGCTGATGCTGGTGCTGGACCCGTGGCTGGCGCTGGTCGCGCTCAGCGCGGTGCTGCCGCTGTGGGTGCTGTTCCGCTGGTTCTCCGCCCGGTCCACGGTGGCCTTCCGGAAGACCCGGGAGACCATCGCGGTGCTCATCGTGCAGTTCGTGGAGACCTTCAACGGCATCCGGGCGGTGCAGGCGTTCCGCCGGGAGCCGCGCAACGACGCCATCTTCGAGGGCCTGAACACCAACTACCAGCGGGCCAACCAGGAAGTGTTCCGGCTGCACTCCGTCTTCATCCCGGGCGTGACGCTGATCGGCAACGTGGCCACCGTGGCGGTGCTGTTCATCGGCGGTGTCCGGGTCGCCGAGGGTGGGCTGGCGCTGGGGGTGCTGACGGCGTTCCTGCTCTACCTGCGGGAGTTCTACGGCCCGATGGAAGACGTGGCGATGTTCTTCAACTCGCTGCAGTCGGCCACCGCCGCGCTGGAGAAGCTGGCCCTGGTGCTGGCCGAGCCACCGTCGGTGGCCGAGCCGGCCCGGCCGGCCGCGCTGCCGGCGCCGGTCACCGGCACCGTGAGCTTCGAGCAGGTGGAGTTCGGCTACGCGGCCGGACGGCCGGTGCTGCACGAGTTGGATCTGGTCATCGAGGCCGGCCAGACGGTGGCCCTGGTGGGCGCTACCGGAGCCGGCAAGACCACCATCGCCAAGCTGATCAGCCGGTTCTACGACCCGACCGCCGGCACCGTCCGGCTGGACGGCATCCCGCTGGCCGAGCTGGCCGATGCGGAGCTGCGGCATGCGGTGGTGATGATCACCCAGGACGGCTTCCTGTTCTCCGGTTCGGTGGCCGACAACATCGCCTTCGGCCGGCCCGGGGCGAGCCGGGACGAGGTGGTCGCGGCCGCCACCGCGGTCGGTGCGCACGAGTTCATCAGCCGGCTGCCGGACGGCTACGACACCGATGTGCGCAAGCGCGGTGGCCGGCTGTCCGCCGGCCAGCGGCAGCTGGTCGCGTTCGCCCGGGCGTTCCTGGCCGACCCGGCGGTGCTGATCCTGGACGAGGCCACCTCGTCGCTGGACATCCCCAGCGAACGGGCGGTGCAGCGGGCGCTGCGCACCGTGCTGAGCGGACGGACCGCGCTGATCATCGCGCACCGGCTGTCCACGGTGGAGATCGCCGACCGGGTGCTGGTGCTGGACGCCGGCCGGGTGGTGGAGGACGGCACGCCCGACGTGCTGACCGGCACCGCGGACGGCCGGTTCGCCGCGCTGCACACGGCGTGGCGGGATTCGCTGGTGTAGCCGCCTATCTACAGCCGAAGGGCCGGGCCGCATCGGCGGCCCGGCCCCACATCAACTACTACGCCGCACGGTCGGTGACGGCTGCCGGTTCCAGGGCCAGCGCCAGCACCTCGCGCACGTCGCTGACCGGGTGGATGTCCAAGGCCTGCCGTACCTCGGCCGGCACGTCGTCCAGATCGGGTTCGTTCCGGCTCGGGATCAGCACGGTGTGGATGCCGGCCCGGTGGGCGGCCAGCAGCTTCTGCTTCAGCCCGCCGATCGGCAGCACCCGGCCGGTCAGGGAGACCTCGCCGGTCATCGCCACGTCCGAGCGGACCAACCGGCCGGACAGCAGCGAGGCCAGCGCGGTGGTCAGCGTGATGCCGGCACTCGGCCCGTCCTTGGGCACCGCGCCGGCCGGGAAGTGGATGTGCACGCCGCGCTCGGCCAGCGAACCGACCGGCAGCGCCAGCTCCGTCCCGTGTGAGCGCAGGTAGGACAGCGCGATCTGCGCCGACTCCTTCATCACGTC